>JBQGDU010000186.1:0-2503 GCA_052039245.1 Aeromicrobium sp.
ACAAGAGCGACCGCGCAGAAGGCTCCTCAGGGGCCGGGCAGGGCGGAGTCGCCTCGGCGCCCCCGTCGTCCTACACATTCACGTACCCAGCCGAACCCGGGCTCCCCGCCACGCACACGTTCGGGAGCCCCCTGAACTTGACGCTTGAGGTCGCGGACACCGGCCTCCTCGGCACTCTGCTCAGCCCTGTCGTCAAGATCCTGACGACAGTCCTGAACCCGCTCCTCGAGGGCCTCCTCACGCCACTGCTGCGGCTACTGGGGATCCGCCTGGGGACGATGGACGTCACGATGCTCGGTCGGCCGTCGTGCGAGTCGGTCCGACTGGCCGGCTGAGTCCGGCGCCCCGCATCGTCGATACCGTGGGCCGGTGCGCATCCGGCTCGACCTCTCCTACGACGGCACCGCCTTCCACGGCTGGGCCGCACAACCCGGACTGCGGACCGTGCAGGGGGTCGTCGAGGAGGCGCTGGGCACGGTGCTGCGGCTCGACGATCCTCCCCAGCTGACCTGTGCGGGACGCACCGACACCGGGGTGCACGCCCGCGGGCAGGTGGCACACGTCGACGTCGAGACCGACCCGGCGACGCTGGAGCGGAGGCTGCGTCGGCTGCTGCCGGCAGACGTCGTCGTGCGCGGCTGCTCCCCCGCACCCGACGGTTTCGACGCCCGGTTCGCGGCCCTGGAACGACGCTACGTGTACCGCATCGACGACTCCGGCTCCCCCGACCCGCTCACCCGCGGCCACGTCGTCGCGTGGCGACGCCCGCTCGATGTCGACGCCATGAACGCGGCGGCCGACCACCTGGTGGGTGAGCACGACTTCGCCGCCTTCTGCAAGAAGCGCGAAGGGGCCACCACCATCCGCACCCTCCTGGAGCTGCACGCCGTCCGCACCGGGCCGGTCGTGGAGACCACCGTCCGTGCCGACGCGTTCTGCCACTCGATGGTCCGCGCACTCATGGGTGCGCTCGTCGCCGTCGGCGAGGAACGCCACTGCCCCGCCTGGGCCGGCGAGGTGCTCGCCGCCGGCACACGCGACCCGCGGGTGCGCGTCATGCCCGCGCACGGACTCACCCTGGAGGAGGTGGTCTACCCCGACGACGACCACCTCGCGGACCGTGTGCAGGCCTCGCGTCGCCGTCGCGACGAGGACTGAAGTTCCGCGGACTCCTGTGGAACCCAGCCGTCACGGGCACACTGGGTCCGTGTCTCCGACCCGTCGCCCCACGCTGCGTGCCGTGCTGATCAGTGCTGCCGCCCTGGTCGCCGTCGTGGGACTCGGCGCCGCCGGAGTGGTGGGCCTGTCCTCCGACGACGCCGAACCGTCCAGCCAGGAGGATCCGACACCCACGGTCACGCCGTTGCCGGACGACGTCGTCGCGGACTACCAGCTCGGCGGGGCGTTCCCGCCGGAGGACGACGTCAACGTCGTGATCCGGGACCGGGAGGCGCCGTCGGTGCCCGGTCTGTACAACATCTGCTACATCAACGTCCTGCAGACCCAGCCGGACACCCTGCAGTGGTGGGAGGAGAACCATCCCGACCTGCTGTTGCGCGACGAGGACGGTGAGCTGATCCACGACCCCAACTGGGTCCAGGAGGTCGTGCTCGACATCCGCGGGCCCGAGCGGAAGCGAGAGCTGGGGCAGCTGCTGAACGACTGGTTCGCCCAGTGCGCGGCGGACGGGTACCAGGCCATCGAGGCGGACAACCTGGACGCCTTCGGCCGGTCCGGTGACCGCGTCACCCTGGCCGATGCCGAGCAGCTGGCCGCCATGATGGTCGACTCCGCGCACGCCAACGGTCTCGCCATCGCCCAGAAGAACACGCTGGAGATCGACGGCAAGGCCCTCGGCTTCGACTTCGCGATCGCCGAGGAGTGCCAGGTCTACGACACCTGCCAGCTGACGCTGGACTCCTACGGGAACCAGATCATCCAGGTCGAGTACACCGACAACGGGGTGGAGGCGTTCGAGCAGGCGTGCGCCGAGCGCGCTGGCCAGCACTCCATCCAGCTGCGCGACCGGAACCTGTTGCCCCCGTCCGACCCGCGCCACGTGTCCCGCCGCTGCTGAGCCCTCCGCGTCGAGTGGCCTTCCGGCAGACTTGGTCGGTGCGCCGACCCAGCAGCCTCCCGCCCATCCTCCTCGTGACCGTCGTCGGAGCGCTGCTCGCCGCATGCGCCGCGGACGAGCGCACCGGGACTGTGTCCTCCTCGCCGGAGATCCGACAGCTCCCCTCCTCCGCCTCCGCCGACTACCAGCTCGGCGGAGCCTACGAGCCGGAGGACGACGTGACCGTCGTGGTCCGGGACAGGGAGGATCCGGCCGAGTCCGAGCGCTACTCGGTGTGTTACGTCAACGCGTTCCAGACCCAGCCCGGTGACCTCGACTGGTGGGAGAGCGAACATCCCGAGCTGCTGCTTCGCGACGAGGGTGAGCTCGTCGAGGACCCCGACTGGCCCGGTGAGTACCTGCTGGACTTCCGGGGTGAGGATCGTC
>JBQGDU010000187.1:0-4156 GCA_052039245.1 Aeromicrobium sp.
CCCCCGGAGCGACGCCGTCGTCTGTGCCCTGCCTCCGACCGGGGACCGGCCTCAGGAGTCCGGCAGCTCCTCGCGCGAGAACCACGCCAGGCCGAGCCCGTCGGTGTAGCGGTCCCGGCGCACGAGATGCAGGCCGGCCCCGGCCAGACGTTCCTCGATCTCCTCGAAGGCATGCCCCGCCAACGCGTGGTACTCCATGACGACCCGGCCCACCGACGCCCACAGGCGGGGGGAGGCGTTGAGCACGACGTCGTACTCCGCACCCTCGGCGTCCATCTTGAGGACGTCGACCCGGCCACCGACCTCGGTGACGACGTCCTCCCAGCCGACGCTCGGCACCTCGATGCTGACGGCACCCTCCTCACCGAGGTGCAGGACGCCGTTGTGCCCACTGCCGACCCCGTTGTCGGCCATCACGAGCACCCCGGTCGAGGCGGCCACTGCACAGTGGTGGACCGTCACCCGCTCGGCCAGACCGTTCTGCTCGACGTTGCGGCTGAGGTAGGCGCCCGTGGAGGGAGTCGGCTCGTAGCAGTGGACCCGGGCCTGCGGGTACCGCGTGGCGAACGCCACCGAGAAGCAGCCGATGTGGGCGCCGACGTCCACGAGCACCGGGTCCTCGGGCAGCCCCTGCCCGAACCAGGCCATGGCGTACTCGTCCTCGGCGAACACCTCGTAGACGGGCACCCGCGCCCCGGGCACGTTGGGACCGGTGATCCGGACCGGTCCGACGACGTAGTCGACGTCGCCGGTGCGACGGGCGATGGTCCGCAGCACGTCCCAGCCGTTGTCGAAGGTGGTGACGGTCTGGCGGGCACGACGGGTCGCGAACCGCAGTCTTCTGAGGGTGGTCACCGGTTCACCATCTCCTTCTCGGAGCCATCGGCCTCGGCATCGTCGGGGGCCACGTCGTCGTGACGGGAGGGGAGCAGGAACGGCAGGGCGAGGACGCACCAGATGTACCGGTCCCACAACAGGGGCGTGAGTGGCCCGATGAGGATGTACGCGGCCGCTGGGAGCACGAGCACGTGGTAGCGGACGCCGTGACGCAGGCTCTGCGAGACAACGGCACCGAGCAGCACGATGTAGAACGCGAGCACGAGGAGCCCGCCGGCGGCCGCGACCTGCAGGTAGATGTTGTGGGCATCGAGGATCTCGACGGTGAACCCACCACCGAGAAGCGGGTGCGCGAGGAACTGGTCCACCGCGGACTGGGCCTCCAGGTCACGCACCTGGTCCGATGCCGTGGCGGTGCCGGCGCCGAAGAGCCGCCCGAGGGTGTTGGTGCTGGACTCGCCCTCCAGGAGCGCGTTGCCGACGAACCACAACGCCACCACCCCTGCGCCGAAGAGACTGATGGCCGCCGGAATCGAGCGGGCGACGACGGGGTAGAGCAGACCGGTGGCGATGGCGACCACCAGCGCGGCGCGGCTGCCACTGACCCAGACCCCGTACGCGCAACCCGCGGCGGCGATGTACACCGCCCAGTGCCATCGCGCAGGCAGCTCGCGCAACAGGAAGGGGATGAGCGCGAGACCCAGCATCGCGCAGAACCCGAGGATGTTGACGTGCATCGACAGGCCGATGTGACGCCCCTCTGAGGACACGTCTCCGAGCGCGAGCGCGTACCCGAGGTTCGCGACGTTGCCGAGGACGTAGGCGGCGGCGAGGACGACGACGATGCGCCGGTCCGGGCGCCAGATCGCGAAGAGGATCGGCAGCGCGAGCGCGCCGACCACGAGCCGCGCGATGATGTTGAGACTGACGAGCGGGTCCTCGCTCAGGATCGACGTGACCAGGCTCGAGGCGAAGATGCCGCCCGCCCCGAGCAGGAAGAGGTGCTGGCGGCTCATCCGCAGCTGGACGAGGGCCGGCATCAGCAAGGCGACGCCGACCAGCAGCAGGAGGTCGGAGACGGTGACGAACGTGAGCCCTGGGATGGGCCGCACCGCGTTCATGGGGGCGGCGGAGAAGCCCCCCGCCAGCATGAGGACGGCGCACCGTTCGAGCCCGAGGACGAGGGTCAGGGCGAGGCCGACGACCACGGCGAGGCCGGCGAACGCGGCCAGCAGCGAGGCCGTGGCGAGTGGTAGCCACACGTAGAGAACGGCCACGACGAACGCCGCAGGCAGGAGCGCGACGACCCGACGGACCAGGTCACGACGCCACGTGGTGACTCTCCGCTCCACGTCCCGGGAGAGGACGACACCGAAGGGCACGGCGGGTCACCGCACCGCGCGACGAGCACCCCGGGAGGGTCGCGTGCTGTCCCGCGGCTCCGGGGCGGGCAGTTCGGGGAGGTCCCCGTACCCGTATCCGTATCCGTAGCCGTACCCGTCCCCGTACATCCCGGTGGCCCGGCGGGGCGTCCGGTTGAGGATCGTGCCGAAGAGCCGACCGCCGATCGTCTCGATACGGGCCACGGCGAGCCTGAGCTGCTCGCGCGTGGTGGAGCCGTGGCGGACGAGCAGCAGGGCTCCGTCGATCTCGGTCATGAGGATCGAGGCGTCGGCCACCGGGAGCATGGGCGGCGCGTCGATGATGACGGTGTCGAACTCCTTGCGGACCATCGTGAGCAGGTCGCGCATGGCCTGGGTCTCGAGCACCTCGGCCGGGTTGGGCGGTTTCGGTCCGGTTCCGAGGAAGCTCACCCCGCTGGGGTGGTCCTGGATGGCTTCCTGCAGCGTGGCGCGTCCGACGAGCACGGTCACGAGGCCGACGGAGTTCTCCAGTCCGAGCAGGTCGGCCACGTTCGGGTTACGCATGTCGGCGTCGATGAGCAGCACCGAGCGTCCGGACTGGGCCATGGAGATGGCGAGGTTGGTGGCGACGAGGGTCTTGCCCTCGTCGGGCACTGCACTGGAGACGAGCAGCGCCTGCCGCTTGGCGTCGAGGTTGGCGAACTGCAGGTTGGTGCGCAGGACCCGCAACGCCTCCGCGAGGGAGCCGGAACTGTCCGTGATGAGCGGTTCCTTCTTGACCCCTGGTTCATAGGGGAGCGTCGAGAGCACCGAGGAACCGGTGACCTTCTCGACGTCCTGGCGCGACTTCACGGTGCGGTCGAGCAGATCCCTGAGCACGGCTCCCGCGACCGCGAGGAAGATGCTCAGGAGCACGCCGACGCCGAGCACCAGGGGGATGTTGGGCGCAACTCTGGCCTCGCTGATGCTGGCCGGGCTGGCGACTCGGGCGACGAGGGCGGGATCGTTGTCTCCGGACGGTGCCTCGAGCTGCTCCACCAGCGTCACGATCTGGTCGCCGGTGGCCTGGGCGATCTCCTGTGCACTTCCGGGGGAGTCCGACCGGACGTCGAGCTGGATGGTCTGCGTGTTGGGGATGACCGCCGCCTCGACCTTGTCCTGCAGGTCCTCGAAGGACTCGTCGAGGCCGAGCTCGTCGATGACTGCCTGCAGCGTGGACGGGTCCGTCGCGAGGTCGGCGTAGGACTCGATGCGCTGGGTCAGGATGAACGCAGCGGCGTAGTCAGCCTGTCCACCCGTGGGCGGGGCCGAGACGAACAGCTTGACGTTGGAGCCGTACTGCGGCGCCGCGAGGAAGAGGTACAAGCCGGTGGCGATCGAGCCGAGCACCACCGTCGCCACCGCGAACTTCCAGCGGGCGCGCAGAACACCCAGGAACTCCCGCAGGTCCACGTGCATCCCCTCATGACCTTGCACCCGCTGTCCGGGTGATCGGGGCGAGTCTATGCGAGCCGAGCCGTTCCGGGGACCGTCCGAGGCAAAGTCATGCCGCCGACGAGCACCGGATGAGAACTCCGGCAGTCGCCCGAAACTTTGTCCCCGGAGCTTCGTTGTCCTCCACACGACGCTGTCCACGACGCGGCGTCACGACGAGGTCGACGAGCAGAGGGGCTCAGCATCATGACAGTTCTAGTGACCGGCGCAGGAGGCTTCATCGGAGGCCACCTGGTCGCCGACTTGCTTGCCGCAGGGCACGACGTCCGTGCCGTGGACAAGAAGGCCGAGTCGCAGTGGTACCAGGTCCATGGCGATGCCGAGAACCTCGTCGCGGACTGCTCCGACATGGCAGATGCCCAGAAGATGTCGGTGGGCACCGAGACGATCTACAACCTCGCGGCCGACATGGGCGGCATGGGCTTCATCGAGAACAACAAGGCCGAGTGCATGCTCTCGGT
>JBQGDU010000188.1:0-2574 GCA_052039245.1 Aeromicrobium sp.
CTGCCGGAGCAGCAGCCTGCCGTGCTGCCCTACCTGCGCGACGAGGGTCGGACGGCCCTGGACATCGACATCGAGGTCGAGCTCAACGGCACCGTGGTGGCCCGGCCGCCCTACGCCACCATGTACTGGTCGCCGGCGCAGATGCTCGCCCACCTCGCCGTCAACGGCGCGTCGGTGCGCGTCGGGGACCTGTACGGGTCCGGGACCGTCTCCGGGCCGGAGCCGGAGCAGCGTGGGTCGTTCCTGGAGCTGTCCTGGGGCGGGCGGGAGCCGTTCGTCGCGGGCGGGCGGGAGCGGACCTTCCTGGAGGACGGGGACGAGGTCGTGCTGCGGTACAGCGCCCCGGGCCGACGTGGTCGTGTGGGGCTCGGCGAGGTCCGTGGGACGATCGTCCCGGCGACCGACTGAGGAGGACGTGGAGATGGCGAGCAGTCCTGCCGCAGCGGGGACCGGAGGGTCCCAGACGCTCGAGCGTGGCCTCGTCATCCTGACCCTGCTGGCAGAGCGTCCCGAAGGACTCAGCACGAGCGAGGTGGCCACGGACACGGGGCTGCACCGCTCGATCGTGCATCGGCTGCTCGTCTCCCTGCAGCGCACCGGGTTCACCGAGCGCGACGACCGGGGCGCCTACGTCCTCGGACCCGCAGCGGTCGGTCTCGCGCGGCGCGGCAGGCCGAGTCTGCACGCCCTGGCGGAGCCGGTGCTGCAGGGGCTCGCGGACCGGATCGGTGCGACGGCCAGTCTCGTGGAGGTCATCGGCGACGCCGCCGTCACCACGGTGGTGGCCGAACCGCCCACCCCCGGCCCCCGCTTCTCCTACCGGCTCGGCAACCGGGACCCGCTCGACCGCGGAGCAGGGGGACTGGCCGCGCTGGCCGCCCGTCCGGAGGTCGAGGGGGAGCCCGTCCGGGTCGCGGAGGTCCGGACGGACGGGGTCGTCGTCACCCGGGCGGAGATCAACCCGGGAGCGATCGGCGTCGCGGCTCCGGTCCGCGGTGCGGCCACGGGAGCGGCGGTCAACGTCGTGACGGCTGATGAGGAGATCGTCCCGCGAGCCGTCGAGCTCGTCCAGGAGGCCGCGCAGACGCTCAGCGTCGGTCTGCGGTGACGTCCACGGCGGTCAGTGCGAGAGCAGTGGCCGCGTCGAGAAGGGCCTTCTCGGCCACCGGGCCGACGCAGTGGTCGGCGACCTCCGGCTGATGGTTCAGGACCGGGTAGCAGTCGATCCCGACGTAGGGATGGATCGCCGGCACGACCTGCGAGACGTTGCCCATGTCGGTCGAGGCGCGGTTCATCCGCGACGCCGGGGAGTCGCTCGCGAACTCGCGGCCGAGCGCGGTCGCGTTGCGCACGTAGGCCGCGAGGGCCTGCTCGTCGGCCCGGAACTCCGAGTACGGCTTGCTCTCCGGCGTGACCTCCAGCTCGCAGCCCGTGGCGTGGGCGCCGGCCTCGAAGCAGCGCCAGACCTTCTCCTCGGTCTCGGCCAGCTGCTCGAGGGAGTCGGCGCGCACGTACCAGCGGCCCTCGGTGTGCGCGGGGATGGCGTTGGGGGCCTCGCCACCGTTCGTCATGACGCCGTGGACCCGGGTGCTGTGCGGCAGCTGCTGGCGCAACAGTCCGAGGGCGACCTGGGCGATCGTGAACGCGTCCGCCGCATTGACGCCCTGCTCGGGGTAGGCGGCGGCGTGGGCCGCCTTGCCCCGGTAGGAGACGTGCGAGTGCGAGACCGCGAAGGGTCGGGCCTCGGCGACGTCCACCGGAGCCGGATGCGCCATCATCGCCAGGTCCAGCCCGGTGAAGGCACCGCGCTCCAGCATCTCGATCTTTCCGCCGCCGCCTTCCTCAGCAGGCGTCCCGTAGACCTCGATCGTGAGTCCTGCCTCGTCGGCCACCGTGGCCAGCGCCCTGGCCGTCCCGACGCTGATGGCGGAGATGAGGTTGTGGCCGCAGGCGTGCCCCAGACCGGGCAGCGCGTCGTACTCGGCACAGATCCCGAGGCGGAACGGACCGTTGCCGTACGTGGCGAGGAACGCCGTCTCCAGACCGAGGTCCGGCTGCGTGACCTCGACGCCGACCTCGGAGAGGAGCGCGGCCACCCAGCGCGAGGACTGGTGCTCCTGCCATGCCGTCTCGGGATGGGCGTGCAGCCGCTCGGAGAGGTCGATGAGCTCCGGCCCGTCCGTCCGGACCGCCTCGGTGACCCGACGCCGCAGGTCGGCGATGTCCACCATCACTCGTCCCCGGGGACGCCGTACGAGGGGGCCGTCGTCGGGTCGACGCCTCGGGTGACGTAGTCGTCGCGCTGGGGGAGCCACACCTCCAGCAGGTGGTGCAGCTCAGAGATCGGGTCCTCGCTCCAGTCGACGCGCAGGTCCGTCTCGCGCCAGTCCACCTCGCGGACCACGCTGAGTCCGGCAGAGTGCAGGGGCCCGGCCTCGCCACCGGCGGCGAGGCCGGCTTCCAGAGCCGTCATCAGCCGGGTCTCGAGCTCGCCCGCGGAGGACCCGAAGGCGGAGACGACGGCGTCGACGACCTCGGTCGAGGCGAGCAGGTTGCCCGCGGCGACCACGCCGT
>JBQGDU010000189.1:0-6808 GCA_052039245.1 Aeromicrobium sp.
CGGGCGGGGGGGGCCCCGGAGGGGGCGGGGGGGTGGGGCGGGGGGGGGGTGGGGCCCCCCCGCGCGGGCGGGCCGCCGCCGGGGGCCGCCCCCGCCGCCGCCACGGTCGGGCTGCTGAGCAGCACCCTCGCGTACGCGCTCGACATCAACGCCCTGCGCAGCGTGCCCCCGGCCTTCTTCGGGATGTTCATGAGCGTCCACCCGTTGCTGGCGACCCTGGCCGGTGTCGTCGTCCTGCGTCAGGTCCCGGAGTCCCACGAGGCGCTCGGGATCGTACTGGTGGTGCTCACGAACGTCGTGGCCGTCGGCGCCGCTGCCCGGCGCGATCGTCGGCGCCGCCTGGGGGCTCGGCTCCCGGTCAGCTGAGCGTCCCCGCCGAGGCCTCTCGCAGTCCTCGCGTCGCGAGCTCGTCGGCGCGCTCGTTGTCCGGCACGCCGGAGTGCCCCTTGACCCAGAACCACTCGACGTCGTGCCGGTCGCACGCGGACTTGAGCCGCTGCCACAGGTCGACGTTCTTCACCGGCTGCTTGGCCGCCGTGCGCCAGCCGTTGCGCTCCCAGCCGCGCATCCACTGGGTGATGCCACCCCGCACGTAGGTGCTGTCGGTGTGCAGGTGGACGACGGAGGGGCGGTTGAGCAGCTCGAGCGCCTGGATCGGCGCCATGAGCTCCATCCGGTTGTTCGTCGTCGACGCCGACTCGCCACCGCTCAGCTCACGGAGGTGCTCACCGAACCGCAGCACGGCACCCCAGCCCCCAGGGCCGGGGTTGGGGCGACAACCACCGTCGGTGTGGATGATCACGACGTCTTCGCTCACACCGCCATGATCCCACCCGGGTGTGCCAGGTCAGAACACATCGAGGATGGTGTGGTGGACGTCGCCCCTACGGTTGCGGACCCACGTCGCGACGGCCAGGGTTCCCCACGCGACCAGCGCACCGATTCCGACGACCAGACTGGCTGGCGCCACGTCGCCCTCCTGCGTCGCGAAGGTAGCGCCCAGCCCGAGGAACCCGGGCGGCACGAGCAGGAGCCCGCTGAGCACGGCGCGATCACCGCTCGACCACGTGCACCACGTACCCGACGGACACGACGACGAACGCACCGACGCCGGCCGACCGGCCATCCGTCAGGACCACCCAGGCGAGAGCGACAGCACAGGTGCCGGCCCAGACGACGGCACCGACCAGGGCGCTCGTCATCACGGCACGGCGGCGCGGCTCCTCGCTCCCCGGCCCTGCCGTCACCCGGGCGCCGTACCGTCCTGCGATCTGCCGAACGACGCCGCCGGATCGTCGGACAGACCGGCAGCGACGCGAGCCACCATGTCGGGGCTCATCGACGGCAGGGCGGCTCTCGGGAACCAGCGTGCCTCGGTGTTCTCACCGTCGGCCGGCCACGGCTCGCCGGAGATCCAGCGCAGGTGGAACACGACGTCGACGTACTGCGTGCGATCACCGTTGCCGTACGTGATCGGCTCGGTGACGTGGACGAGGGCCAGTCGCGTCGGCTCGGCGACGACGTCGGCCTCCTCCCGCGTCTCGCGCACCGCCGCGTCGGCCGGCTCCTCCCCCGGGTCGACGATGCCGCAGACCGGCGTCCAGGCACCAGTGTCGGCCCGGCGCACCATCAGCACGTCCTCGTCGCGCGTCACCACGGCCGTGACGCCGCACAGCCACAGCAGCTCGTGGCCGACCTTCTCGCGCAGGGAGAGGATGAAGTCCGGGGTGGCCATGCACCCATCATCACCGACGGGTGGAGGTGGATGTCACATCCGACGATAGTTGCATAGCGCACCTATCGGAGTATCGTCGAAAGCGTGCCCGAACCCCGCCCCGCCGCCGGCGCCGGCGTCACCGACCGGCCCACCGACACCTCCGCCGTGCTCGCCGAGCACCTGCTCGTGCTGGCCGGCCGTCTCGTGCGGGAGGTCCGCCAGATCACCCCCGACGCCCCGGCGCTGCGACTGCTGAGCCTGCTCGACGAGCAGGGGCCGAGCACCGTGGGCCACCTCGCCGAACGAGACGGCGTCTCCCAGCCGACGGCCACGCAGTCCGTCCACCGACTGGTCGAGCGCGGCTGGTTGCGCCGCGACCCGCACCCCGACGACGGCCGAGCGACCCTGGTGAGCCTGACCGAGGAGGGCCTCGGCACCCTGCGCGAGATCCGCCGCCGCAACGCCACCCTGATCCGCGACCGATTGCTCGCCACCGGCTCCGACCTGCAGCACCTGGAGGTCGCGGTCGACGTGCTCCGCACCCTCACGGAAGGACACCGACGTGACCACCACCCGTCCTGAGACCTCCTCCGACCTGGCGGCCGACGCTCGGCCGAGCACCTCCTCGCCGCGACGACAGCCCCGTGCCGTGTGGGCGGTGGCCTTCGCCTGCGTGATCGCGTTCATGGGCATCGGCCTCGTCGACCCCATCCTGAAGGAGATCGCCGCGCAGCTGGACGCGACGCCGAGCCAGGTGTCGCTGCTGTTCACCAGCTACATGGCGGTGATGGGCGTCGCGATGCTGGTGACCGGCGTCGTCTCGAGCCGCATCGGCCCCAAGCGGACGCTCCTGCTCGGACTGCTGCTCATCATCGTGTTCTCCGCGCTCGCCGGGGCCTCGGGCTCCGTCGAGGCCGTGGTGGCCTTCCGGGCCGGGTGGGGCCTGGGCAACGCGCTGTTCATCGCCACCGCGCTGTCGACGATCGTCAGCGCGTCCACCGGCTCGCTCGCCCGGGCGATCATCCTGTTCGAGGCCGCGCTCGGTCTGGGCATCGCGTCCGGTCCCCTGATCGGTGGTCTGCTCGGTGACATCTCCTGGCGCGGACCGTTCTTCGGCGTCTCCACGCTCATGGTGATCGCCCTCGCCGCCACCGCGTGGTTCCTGCCCGCCACACCGCCCACCGGCCGACGGACGTCCCTCGCGGACCCCTTCCGCGCCCTGCGGCATCCGGCTCTGCTGCTCCTGGCGCTCGTCGCCGTCTTCTACAACCTCGGCTTCTTCACGCTCATGGCCGCCGGACCCTTCGCGCTGCCGACGTTCGACATCATGGCGATCGGCTGGACGTTCTTCGGCTGGGGCGTCCTGCTCGCGTTCACGTCGGTGGTGGTCGCTCCCCGCCTCCAGCGCGCGCTGGGCACGGTCCCCGCGATGATCGTCTGCCTCTCCCTGTTCGCGCTCGACCTGGGCGTCATGGCGCTCTGGGCCGACTCCGAGATCGTCGTGATGGCCGGCATCATCGCCGCCGGCGCGTTCCTGGGGGTCAACAACACCCTGGTCACCGAGGCCGTGATGGGCTCCGCACCGGTGGAGCGCCCCGTGGCGTCCGCGGCGTACTCCTTCGTCCGGTTCACCGGCGGTGCCGTCGGTCCGTTCGTGGCGCTGAAGCTGGCCGAGAACGTCGACGTGCACGCGCCGTTCTGGTTCGGGGCCGGCGCCGTCACCGTCGGCGTGCTGATCGCTCTCGGTGGCGCGCGGATCGTGAGCCGTGCGCTGGCCGGCGATCCTGAGCCGGACGCCGTGGCCGAGGCGGAGGCCGTGGCCGTGGGCGACGTCGACTGACGTCAGTCCGACTCCCAGGGCCAGCCGCGACCGACGAACGCCTCCCTGACCCGCTCGCGGGGGGCGTCGACCTTGTGGTCGAAGAGCGTCCGACCGCCCGAGCCGTCGATGGTCACCTTCTTGCCGTCACGGTGGATGCCCAGCACCTGATCGCGGCGCACCGTACGACGGTCCTTGTCGTGGACGACCACGATCTCCTCGTCGCCGACCTCGAGCCGGTACTCGTCGACGATCGTCAGCAAGGCGAGCACGACCCCGGCGACCAGACCGAGTCCCGTCCTCGCGAACGGCGCCCACCACTGGTCGAACGAGCTCACCCAGTCGGCGACGCCGCGGAACGGGACGAAGGGGAACCCCGCGAGCAGGTCCAGCAGCCAGGGCAGCACAGCGAGCAGCACCGCGCCCCCGCCGCCCAGGATGACGAAGGTCCACGCCCGGTCCGAGGCCGACATGCCCAGGACGTCGCGGTCTCCGGTCGACTCCATGACACGGAGGCTACGGCGCCGGCGCTCCGGCGGCATCGTCCGAGCGGCTGGACCCGATCGGCCGAAAGTCGAGCACGTGGGCGTCGCTCGCCGCGCCGGTAGCCTTCTTCGCATGGGCATGCACACCGCAGGCGAGCGCACCGTGCTCGAGGGGATGCTCGACGTCCAGCGACACGAGATGGCAGGCCTGCTCGACGATCTCGCCGAGTCCGACGCCCGGGCCCGGCTCGTGCCGTCGGCGACCACGCTGCTGGGCCTGGTCAAGCACGCCACCTTCGTCGAGCACGTGTGGTTCCACGCCAGGGTGGCCGGGCGGTCCCGCGAAGAGCTCGGTATCCCCGACACCGTCGACGAGAGCTTCGTGCTGGACCCCGACGACACCGTGGACTCCGTCCGGGAGCGGTACCTCGACGCCTGCGCCCACTCCCGTCGCGTCGTCGTGGGACACGATCTCGACGAGGAGTTCCCGTGGCACGACGACCAGGTCAGCCTCCGGTTCGTCCTCACCCACATGATCGCCGAGCTGGCCCGTCACGCCGGCCACGGCGACATCCTGCGCGAGCAGCTCAGCGAGAAGCGCCCGCGTCCCTGACCTGCTCGACCAGCCAGGCGTTGCGAGTGCGCAGGAGGCGCTCCAGGTACCGCCTCAGGACGAGCGAGTCCACAGCAGCACCGAGCGGACCGAACGGGGAGCCGAACTCGACCCGGTCAGTCATCGACGTCCCGCCCTCGACGGGCTGGAACTCGTGCTCGTGCCACCACCGACCGAACGGTCCTCTCACCTGCTCGTCGACGAAACGACGTGGAGCGTCCAGCTCGGTGATCCGCGCCGTCATGGTGAACCACACGCCGAGATGGCGAGCCCGCCAGGTGACGTCGTCTCCGAGCCCCAGGACCCCTGAGGTCACACCGGCGACCGCACGCTCGCCCGAGGAGGCCATCGACGCCGTGTGCGCGTCGACCGACAGACTGAGTCGACAGCAGACGTCAGGAGCTGCAGGGACGAACGTCCGAAGCTCGATCCGAGGCATCACTCGAAGCCGGGTCAGCGGGTCAGACGTCGCGGAGCGGACCGCGTACCGGGGGCGTCGAGGATGACCCGAGCCTCGTCCTGCTTGACGCCCCTCACCTCCATCGACTCCAGACCGGCCGCGCCGTAGGCCTCGGTGACCGCGGCCAGGAGCCTTCGTGGTGCGAGGACGACACCGGTGACGCCGACGACCAGGAGAAGGGCGGACACACCGAAGGTGCTGAGGGCGACGACGTCGTCGACGCCGACGGCGGGCAGCACGAACCAGGCCGCCAGACCCCCGACCAGACCGAGCAGCGCCAGCCCCATGCACACGTTGGAGACGCGGTCGGCCCTCTGCCCGGCCGTGATGACGCGCTCGTCGAGCGTCGCGAGCTCATCGAGGGTGACCGGACGTGATGTCTGAGCGAGACCGTACTGGGACCGGCCGTCCTCTCGGCGCCACTCCTGCAGGACCGTCCCGTCGGCAGCGACGTGCCAGCGTGGTTCGGAGTTGTCGTCCTTCACGGAGTCTCCAGACGTCGTCGGCAGGTTGCGCGCACTCATGCTCGCAGACCTCGAGTCACGACGCGAGGCGCACTCCGCGCTCATCGCGGTCCGAGAACGCTCCCACGAGCCCCACCGACGCGCCCCCATCGCGCGGCGAGCCCTGCGGCGGCCGTCAGCAGGCCGCCGGCCACGCCGATCCACAGACCCAGTGTCGGAACCATCCGGACGATGCCGCCGGTGGGCCTGCCCTGGGCGTCCGCCCCGTCCCACAGCAGCACGTCGCTCGCGCCGGGTCTGGTCACGACCACGGCCGCGAGGATGCCCACGACGACCAGAGCGAGGGTGAGGTGTCGGGTGCTCGGCCGTCGCCACAGCAGCCCCCACAGGGCCGTCGCCACGAGGCACAGCACCAGGTAGCCGACCGCAGCGACGTCCTGGGGCAGCGAACCCACCACGGTGGTCGTGTCCTCGAAGCGCTCGTCGTCGAAGACTCGGACCGGGAGCACGGCTGCCGCCCACAGCAGCACGAGGCCGGTGACGGCGAGGGCCATGACAGACGGGCGCATGCCCTCATCATGTCGGACCAGACAGCATCGTCTCGGTGGAACAGCCCGCGATCGAAACAATCCGGTGGCCAGAGACGTTCTGGCACTCATGACGAACGACCGCAGCAGCGAGCGCCCCGTCATCGTCTTCGACGTCCTGGGGACCCTTGTCGACCAGCTGGGCAGCCTGCGCAAGCAGGTCGGCTCGGTCACCGGATGCGACGAGGGCACCGCACACGACGTCGTCACGCGCTGGCTCCACGACGTCGCCGACCAGGAACGAGCCATCAACGCCGGCGACGCCCCCTTCGCGCCCAGCCACGAGCTGGACGCCGCGGCGCTGGGTCGCCTTGCAGCGGAGGGGGTACTCCCCCTCGACGCGGTCCGCCCACTGACCGCCGCCACCGAACGACTCGAACCGTGGCCCGACACCGTCGACGGCCTGTCCCGGCTGGCGGCCGACGTGACCGTCCTGGGTCTCTCGAACGCGAGCCGGCGGGTCCTGGGAGGGCTGAGCGGCAGCTCGGGGATGCGTTGGCACCAGGCGCTCTCGGCCGAGGACGCCCGGTGCTACAAGCCCGACCCGACGATCTACCGCGCCGTGCTCGCGGCAGCTCCGGCGGGCACGGAGGTGCCGTACCTGGTCGCGGCCCACGCGTGGGACCTGCGCGCCGCGGCCGAAGTGGGCCTCCGCACCGCCTA
>JBQGDU010000190.1:0-1833 GCA_052039245.1 Aeromicrobium sp.
GGGGACAGCTCCTCGAGCTCGCGGACCGGTACGCCCCCACGCTAGGCCATCAATGTGACCCGTGACACGATGGGCCGGTCGTTGTCGCACGTGCGCAGAGGAGGGCGATGGTCACCAAGGCCGTCGTGGGCAGGATCGTCATCGGGGTGCTCGTCGTGGTGCTCGGCGGGATCGCCGTGGCCGACGCGCGAGGGTCCGGCGACGGCGCGCAGGCCCGCTCGTCGATGACCGTCATCGCCCCCGCCGCGGCCGGCGGCGGTTGGGACCTCGTGGCGCGCGAGATCCAGCAGGCCACCCGGACCGACGGCATCGTCAACACCGTCCAGGTCGTGAATGCTCCCGGAGCGGGCGGCACCATCGGGCTCAGCCAGCTGGCCCGCCAGGAGGGCAACCCGACGACCCTCATGGTCACCGGCACCGTGATGGTGGGTGGGGTCTCGATGAGCGACTCCGGCACCACCCTGCAGGACGTCACGCCGATCGCCCGGCTCGCCGAGGACTTAGAGGTGCTCGCCGTGCCGGCCGACTCCGAGTGGGAGACCCTCGACGACTTCGTCGAGGCGTGGAAGGCCGACCCCGGGATGCCGGTCGGCGGCGGGTCCGCGGGCGGCATCGACCACATGGTCGCCGCCCAGCTCGCCCAGGAGGTCGGCGTGGACTCCGAGGAGCTGCAGTACACGCCGTACGCGGGCGGCGGCGAGCTCACCCTGTCCCTGCTCTCCGACGCCGACGGCACGGTGCCGATCGGCATCAGCGGCTACAACGACTTCCGCGACCTCATCGACGGTGGCCGGCTCCGTCCGCTCGCCGTCGTCGCCCCCGACCGCTTGGAGGGCGTCGACGCGCCGACCATGGACGAGCTCGGCTACCCCGAGGTCGACGTCGTCAACTGGCGCGGGGTGATGGCACCGCCGGACATCACCGAGGCCGAGCGCGACGAGCTGCTCGCGATCGTCGAGGAGATGGTCGAGACCGAGTCCTGGGCGGAGGCGGTCGAGCGCAACCGTTGGGAGGAGAGCTGGTTGGGCCCGGACGACTTCGAGGAGTTCCTCGTGAGCGAGCAGGAGCGGATCGATGAGCTCCTGAAGGATCTGGGTCTCGCATGAGCGCCCCCGAACGCCCATCCGCGACGGGGTCGGCTCCCTGGTGGGCCGGGCGCGGCGAGCTCGTGGTCGCGGGACTGCTCGCACTGCTCGGCGTGGTCCTGGTGGTCGGGAACCTGACGATGCGCGTCGTGGGCGAGGGTGGCCTGCTCGGGCCGCAGGGCTTCGGCTGGTTCGTCGCCGTGCTCAGCTTCGGTGTCGCCGGGTGGATGACGTTCGGCGCCGTGCGCAAGTCCGAGGACGAACGGGCCGCCCAGGCCGCGGACGAGAGCACCAACCAGGTCGCGCTGCTGACCTGTCTCGGTGGCCTCGTCGGCTTCACCGCGCTGCTGGACGTCCTCGGCTGGATCCTCGCCTCCACGGGGCTGTTCGCCGCCGTGGCCACGGGACTCGGTGGTCGCCCCGTGCTGCGCAACGTGGCGATCGGCTTCATCCTCGCCTCGACGCTGCAGATCCTGTTCAGCGGTGTCCTCGGGCTCAACCTGCCGGCCGGCGTCCTGGGGCTGATCTGACGTGGACCAGCTCATGAACCTCGCCGGGGGCTTCGGTGACGTCTTCACCTGGCAGAACCTCCTCTGGGTCACGGTGGGCGCCTTCCTCGGCACGGCGGTCGGGGTCATGCCCGGCCTGGGCTCGGCCATGGCGGTGGCCCTGCTGCTGCCGATGACGTTCACGCTCGACCCGCTCGCGTCGCTCATCATGTTCAGCGGCATCTACTTCGGCGGGCTCT
>JBQGDU010000191.1:0-3182 GCA_052039245.1 Aeromicrobium sp.
TGCTCGCCGTCGCACGGCTGCGGGTGAAGGTGCGCGAGGCGGGTCTCTCGGAGGTGACGTCGGCCGGCTCGAACGTCCGCTTCTCCGAGGTCGACCTGCCGGAGTCCGCGCAGCTGCGGCTGCGACGGATCCACCCCAAGAGCATCTACAAGCCCGCGGTCAAGGTCGCGCTCGTCCCGCACCCGAAGACCGCGGCGGTGGGCGGACGACCGCTGCGTGGCCGCGAGCTGCTCGACTGGGTGGCCGGAGTGCTCGACACGTTCGCCGGCTGACCGGATGCGACCAAGGATGATGCGTTCGGCCCGCATGGTCGCCACGGCGCCTCATCGTTCGTCGCCCCGGGGTCGCCTAGGGTGTGCCCATGAGGATGCGTGTGCTCGCCGCGGTCGCCGCGGCCTTCGTCCTGGTGGGATGCGGCAGCGCGGGGCAGCCCGGCGCGGCGATCGTCGTCGATGACACCACCATCAGCACCGGTGCGGTCGACGAGGCCGCCGACGTCATCTGCGCGCTGACGCTGCAGCAGCAGCCCGACGCGAGCTTCCCCGCCTCGCAGGTCCGCGCGCAGGCAGCGGTCGAGCTCGCGCTCGCCGTCGTCGCCCGCGACGTCGCCGAGGACGAGGGCATCGAGGTCCGCCGAAGCGACATCGAGGTGGGCCAGGCGGAGCAACGTCAGATCGCCCAGGCGCTGCCCGACGTCGACGTCGAGGCCGTGGTGCGCATCATCGAGTCCGGCACCCGGGTCCGTGAGGTGGCCGAGGCGCTCGGCGCACGCGAGGCGGGCGTCGAGGTCACCGACCAGAACTCCCAGCAGATCCAGGAGGCGGGTCGCGCCATCCTGCTCGAGGAGCTGGGCAGTCGCGACGTCACCTTCAGCCCTCGTTTCGACGTCGGCGACCTCTCCGAGCGCGTCGACCAGCCGAGTGCCCTCGCCGTCCCGGCGGACGCTGGACAGGACGAGGCTGCGCAGGAGGCGGCCGACGTCCCCGCCACCCAGACCTGCGCGTGACGATGCGCGTGCTCGTCCTGAGCCCGCGCGTGGCCCCCGGCCAGCTCACCGCGCAGGCGTGGGAGGTGTTGCGCTCCGGATCCCCCGTCGTGGCCGCCCGCGACGACGCGCACACCCAGGCGCTGAGGGACGCCGGGGTGGATGTCGTCCTGGGCGATCCCCCCACCGGTGCTCCCGACGCCGTCTGGGTGCCCGCACCCGGCGACACGACGTGGACCGATGCCTTGAGCGACGACGTCGAGGTCGAGGTGGTGACCGGGTCGATGGAGCTGCCCGGCTCGAGCCTGCTCGACGTCGTCGCGGTGATGGGCAGGTTGCGCCGCGAGTGCGCCTGGACGCAGCAGCAGACGCACGAGTCCCTGTCGCGGTACCTCCTGGAGGAGGCCCACGAGGCGCTCGACGCGCTGGACGCGAGCGACACCGACCTGCTGCGCGAGGAGCTCGGGGACCTGTTGATGCAGGTCGTCTTCCACGCGGCGATCGCGGCCGAGCTCCCCAGGGCCGGAACCGGGGAGGTGGGGGGCGGCTGGGACGTCGACGACGTCGCTTCCGGGATCGCCGCCAAGCTCGTCCGCCGCAACCCGCACGTCTTCGCCGACGGGCCGGCGCGCACCCCCGAGGAGATCGACGCCGCCTGGCAGGCCGCCAAGGCGGGGGAGAAGCGGCGGACCACGCCTCTGGAGGGCATCGCGACCGGCCTTCCCGCACTGGCCCTCGCGGTCAAGGCGCTCGACCGGGTGCCCGATCTGGACACCGCGGGCGACGACCTCGGCGCCCGGCTCCTGCGGCTCGTCGCCGAGGCCCGCGCCGAGGGCGTGGACCCCGAGTCCGTCCTGCGTCGCGCCGTGCGTGAGCGCGCTGGGTCGTGAGGGTGCTGGGTCGTGAGGGTGCTGGCCCGTCAGGGGGCCGCCGGGCGGCCCGCACGCTGACGGGGCGCCGAGTCTAGGGGCGTCCGGCGTGCCCGACCTCGACCCGGGTGGACAGGATCATCGCCTCCGCCGCCGCCCGGCGGTTGTCGGCGAGGAAGTCGGGCGCGCAGCACAGGAACAGGGTGCGGCCGTCGTCGCCACCCAGCATGCAGGCGAACACTCCGGTGGGAGTGCTGATCTCCTCGACCACCTCACCACCCTCGCGCACACGGAGCACCCGGCCGTGCACGGCGTCGGCCACCCAGAGCAGACCCTCGGCATCGAGTCCGCAGCCGTCGGGGGCGACGTCCGTCGTGGCGATCACCTCGCCGACGTCGGTGGTGGTGGGCACCGGTCCCAGCTCGGCCCAGACCCGCTGGTCGGTCAGGCCCCCGTCGGCGGCGATGGTGAACGCCGAGATCCGGTTGCCGAAGGTCTCCGCGACGATCAACGTCGACCCGTCCGGGGCGATGACGCTGCCGTTCGGGAAGTGCAGACCCTGGGCGGCCTGGGAGACCGTGCCGTCCGGGTCGACGCGCACCAGGGGAGCGGGGGAGCTGGGTTCCCCGGCCTTGAGGTCGAAGCCGAAGCTGCCGACGTAGGCCCGGCCCTGGTCGTCGACGACCATGTCGTTGGGCTCACCGATCGCGACGTCGCCCAGCTCGGCGTGCGTCACGAGGGAGCCGCCGGGCTCGCGCCGCAGGACGCGCGCATCGTGCTGGGAGACGATCAGCAGTCGCCCGTCCGGCAACCAGCCGAGCCCCGACGGTTGCTGCGGCACCTCGGCCTCCACCCTCAGGTCTGATCCGTCCTCGGTGCACGACTGCACGAGGTGGAGGTAGAAGTCGCTGAACCAGAGCCGACCCTCGTGCCAGCGGGGGCACTCGGAGAAGTGGAGGTCGGACACGACGGTGCTGAGCTCTCGAGGCATGGCTCACCGTCCCGCGAGGGCCGGAGGTTGTCAACGGACCGGTGGTGGCGTGCCTGGCTCGGGCGCGCTGACCGGAGCACTAGGCTGGGGTGGAACCTCCCACGACCCCCGAGGAGCACGCAGTGGCACGCATCGAAGCCGTCGGAGCACGCGAGATCCTGGACTCGCGCGGCAACCCCACCGTCGAGGTCGAGGTCGCGCTCGACGACGGCACCATCGGGCGGGCCGCCGTCCCCTCCGGCGCCTCCACCGGACAGTTCGAGGCCGTCGAGCTGCGTGACGGCGGCAAGCGTTACCTCGGCAAGGGCGTGCAGAAGGCGGTCGGCGCCGTCAACGG
>JBQGDU010000192.1:0-14363 GCA_052039245.1 Aeromicrobium sp.
GTACAGCCCGACGAAGATGCCGATGGTCAGGGCGAGCACGACCGCGCGCACCGCCCACTGCAGCACGGGCTGCTCGAACTGTCCCGGCACGTCGATGTTGGCGAGCACCGACGTCGCGACGGCGAGGACGAGGATGCCGACGCCGGCGATCGCCAGGAAGATGAGACTGCGGAGCCGCATGAGGAACGGGTTCGCCCTGCTGTTGCGCGGCACCGCCCACGCGATGTTCGCCGCGTTCTGGCTGGCCTGTCCCAGCCCCATCGCGCCGTACAGCGCGGCGATGGAGCCGACGACGATCGCGCCCGTGCTGCCCTGCAGGCCTTCCGGGCGCCCCAGCTCGTCGCCGATGATCGGGAACTGTCCCAGCGCCGACTCCAGCAGTCGGTCGCGCAGACCCGGGTCACCGTCGAGGAAGAAGCCCAGCACCGAGGTGGAGATCAGCAGTACCGGGAAGATGGCGATGAAGCCGTAGTAGGCGATGACGGCCGCGAGGTAGGGCCCCTGGTCGTCGAAGTACTTGTAGACGACCGCGAGCGGGAAGCCGATGATCCGGTGCCGACGCTGGAACCGGTCCAGCGCGTCGACGATCTTCACCGAGGTTCGCCGACGTGGGGGGCGGCTGCCTCGACGACCGCCTCGAACCGTGTTCGGTCGAGCACGGCACCCTCACGGCGCACGGCGCCCGGGTCGATGCGCAGGAAGCGGTTGACCCGTACCTCACTGGGTCGTCCTCGGCTGTCCCACGATCCGCTGCCGACGTCGAACCAGAACCGCCCGGCACGGGCTTCCTGCGCCTCGTCACGGTCGTGGTCCTTGGAGGTCATCATGAGACCCACGAGCTCCTCGCCGTCACGAGCCACGACGAGGACGGGGCGGTCCTTGCCCTGCTCCGGATCGTCCTCGTAGGGCACCCACGTCCAGACGATCTCACCCGGGTCGGGGCGACCGTCCGGGTGCGGGTCGTAGGTCATGTCCACGCGGCAAGCCTGCCACAGGAACGGCGGTTCGCCCGGTTTCGGCGAACGGGCTGGTGCGCCGTGGCGCCGGGCCTCACTCCGGGTCGGGCAGCTCGCGCTTCATGACCTTGCCGGTGGGGTTGCGCGGCAGCTCGTCGAGGAAGGTGACCTTGCGTGGGACGGCGTAGCGGGCCACGTTCTCCTTGGCGTGCGCCACGACGCCGTCCTCGTCGAGGGACTCCCCGTCCTTCACGACGACGTAGGCGGCGAGCGCCTGCCCCCAGTCCTTGTCGTCCACCCCGGTGACCACGACGTCGCTGATCTTGGGGTGCTCGATGAGCGCGTCCTCCAGCTCGCGGGGGAACACGTTCTCGCCGCCGGAGATGATCATGTCGTCGTCGCGCCCGGCGACGAAGAGCCGGCCGTCCTCGTCGAAATAGCCGAGGTCGCCGGTGTGCATGAGCCCCTCGGCGAACGACTTGGAGTTGCCGTCGGTGTAGCCGCCGAACGGCATGTCGTTGCCGACGTGGATCACCCCGGTCTCGCCCTGCGGCAGCTCCTTGCCGGACTCGGGGTCCAGGATCTTGACGGTGGTGCGCCACGGCGGCCGCCCTGCCGTGCCCGGGGCGGCCCGCAGGTCCTCCGGGCTGGCGATGGTGACCCACCCGGTCTCCGTCGCGCCGTAGAAGTTGTAGACCGAGTCGGTGAACAGGTCCATGTAGTGGTTGGCCAGGTCCCCGGCGAGGGCCGACCCACTGCTCGCGGTGATCTCGAGGCTGGAGACGTCGCGCTTCTCGATCGCCGATGAGGAGGCGTCGACGAGACGCTGGATCATCAACGGCACCACCACGAGGGCGCGGGCCCGGTAGCGCTCGATGTCCTCGAGCACCTTCTCCGGCACGAACTTGCGACGGAGCACGTACGTCGGCGTCGTGGACAGACCGAACCCGAAGTTGATCAGGCCCCAGCTGTGGAACAGCGGCGCGGCCAGCACCACCGTGGAGTTGCCGCGGTACGGGATCGCGCCGAAGTAGGCCAGCAGCGGCTTGAGGTCCTTGGGCTCCTCGCGCTTGGCCCCCTTGGGCAGACCGGTCGTGCCCGACGTGAAGATGATGATCTGCCCCGGCTTCTCGGGCTTGCCGTGCGGGGTGTCCGGCTGGTCCGCGAGCAGACCGGCGACGGTGGGCAGGTCGTCCGGCGCGTCGTCGTCCGCCCACGCCAGGACGATGGAGTCGCGATCGATGTTCTTGGCGACCTCGAGGAACTCCGAGTCGATGATCGCGAGGCTGGCATCCTCACGCTTCGTGAGCTCGGTGAGCTGGCTGGAGCTCGCCATGGTGTTGAGCAGGAGCACCCGCCCACCGGCCTGCATGATCGCCACGAGCGTCAGGACGAGGTAACGGTGGTTGCGCGCCAGCACGGCCACCGAGACGCCCGGTCCGACGCCACGGTCCTTGAGCGCCTGCGTGAACTGGTCCACCTGGCTCTTCAGCTCGCGCCACGTGATCTCGCCCGCGTCGTCGATGATCGCCAGCTGCTGGGGTGCCCGAGCAGCGGACGCGGCGACCCCGGACGGGAAGCCCGGGCCCCAGGAGCGCAGTGCCTTGATGGCCTGGTAGCCGCGGTGCGGTGCCACCGGCTTCAGGATCCCGATCCGTCGCAGGACCTTCAGCTTGAAACCGATGTCACCCATGTCGCTCCTTCGCGGCAGACGGTCCGGGGTCCGGGCGCGGACGCCGGAAGGATGCGAGCGTAACAGGGCTTTACAGTTGGTGCGCCTCCGGACGATCGGTGTCCCTCGTGCCGGTCAGACCGCGGCGTCCGACCTCGCGAGAGCAGCCGTCTCCTCCTCGGTGAACACGCGTGAGCGGATGATGAACCGGTGGCCGGTGGGCCCCTCGATCGAGAAGCCCGCGCCGCGGCCCGGGACGACGTCGATCGTGATGTGGGTGTGCGACCAGTAGGCGAACTGCTCACGCGAGATGTGCACCGGCACGATGCCCTCGGGGTCGACGTCGTCGTCGGCCCCGATGTCGAGGTCGCCCAGGTGGACGTCCGAGGCCCCGGTCCGGAAGGTGCCCTGGGTGTAGCACATGGGTGCCGACCCGTCGCAGCATCCGCCGGACTGATGGAACATCAGCGGCTTGCGATGAGAGGCCCGGAGGCTGCGGAGCAGGTCCGCAGCCTCCGGGGTCACGTCCACGCGCGAGACCGGGTCGCCGGCCGGGCCGGCATCGGTGGTCGTCTCGTGGTCGGTCATCGGCTCAGAAGAATCCCTGCGCGCTCTCGGAGTACGAGACGAGCAGGTTCTTGGTCTGCTGGTAGTGGTCCAGCATCATCGAGTGGTTCTCCCGGCCGATGCCGGAGGACTTGTACCCGCCGAACGCCGCGTGGGCCGGGTAGGCGTGGTAGCAGTTCGTCCAGACGCGACCGGCCTGGATGTCCCGACCGGCACGGTAGGCCGTGTTGGTGTCGCGCGACCAGACACCGGCGCCCAGACCGTACAGCGTGTCGTTGGCGATGCTCATGGCGTCCGCGTAGTCGTCGAAGCCGGTCACCGAGACCACCGGCCCGAAGATCTCCTCCTGGAAGATCCGCATCTTGTTGTGGCCCTGGAAGATCGTCGGGGCGACGTAGTAGCCGCCGGAGAGGTCTCCGCCGAGGTCGACCCGCTCACCTCCGGTGATGATCCGCGCACCTTCCTGCACGCCGATCTCGAAGTAGGACAGGATCTTCTCCAGCTGGTCGTTGCTGGCCTGCGCACCGATCATCGTGTCGGTGTCCAGCGGGTTGCCCTGCTTGACCGCCTTGGTGCGCTCGGTGGCCGCCGGCAGGAACTGCTCCAGGATCGAGTTCTGGATGAGTCCGCGGCTCGGGCACGTGCAGACCTCGCCCTGGTTGAGGGCGAACATGGTGAAGCCCTCGAGCGCCTTGTCGTAGAACGCGTCGTCCCGGGCCGCCACGTCCTCGAAGAAGATGTTCGGGCTCTTGCCGCCCAGCTCCAGCGTCACCGGGATGAGGTTCTCGCTGGCCATCTGCATGATGAGCCGGCCGGTCGTCGTCTCGCCGGTGAACGCGATCTTGCGGATCCGGCTGCTGGACGCGAGCGGTGCGCCCGCCTCCGCCCCGAAGCCGTTGACGACGTTCAGCACGCCGGGCGGGATGATGTCGCTGAGCAGCTCCATGAGCAGCATGATCGAGGCAGGCGTCTGCTCGGCCGGCTTGAGCACGACGGCGTTGCCCGCCGCGAGCGCGGGGGCCAGCTTCCACGTGGCCATCAGCAGCGGGAAGTTCCACGGGATGATCTGACCGACGACGCCGAGGGGCTCGTGGAAGTGGTAGGCCACGGTGTCGTCGTCGATCTGCGACAGGTGGCCCTCCTGGGCCCGGATCGCGCCGGCGAAGTAGCGGAAGTGGTCGACGGCGAGGGGAAGGTCGGCCGCCATCGTCTCGCGGACCGGCTTGCCGTTGTCCCACGTCTCGCCGACGGCGAGCATCTCGAGGTTCTCCTCGATGCGGTCGGCGATCTTGTTGAGGATGACGGCGCGCTCGGCGACCGACGTCTTGCCCCAGGCGGGTGCGGCGGCGTGCGCGGCGTCGAGGGCCTTCTCGATGTCGTCGGCGTTGCCGCGGGCGATCTCGGTGAAGACCTTGCCGTTGACCGGCGAGACGTTCTCGAAGTACTGGCCGCTGGAGGGGGCGACGTACTCGCCGCCGATCCAGTGGTCGTACCGGGGCTTGTAGGTGACGACGGAACCCTCGGTTCCGGGCTGGGCGAAGACACTCATGACTGCTCCTGAGGGGACAAAGGGGACACGTGGGCGTGACGCTAGTCACGCGCACGTTGCAACGACGTTGTCACCGCGCGGCAGTGCCTGCGCCGCTCGGGTTCAGCCGAGCTCGGCGTCGAGGCGCTCGGCGTGCAGCACCACCTGCGCGTACCGCGGCGAGGAGACCGGCAGGACGTCGAGCACGCGCCGCCACACCTCCAGGTCGTCGCGGCCGTGCGGGGTGTCGGCGAAGGACAGCAGCGCATCGGCGTCGTCCGCGGCCAGCAGGGCCGACCGCAGCCGCTGGTGGACGTCGTCGCGCAGGTCGGCCACTCCGGGAGCCTGCGACGTCGGCAGGACCGGTCCGCGGTAGTCGGCGACGGCCTGACGCAGCCTGCCCGCCGCGACGTGGTCCAGGACCGCCGTCAGGTCGAGGCTGACGCCGCCCTCCAGCCGGTAGGGGCGTGATGCCAGGCGCAGCGGACCGAGGGTCGTGCGCAGTCGAGACAGCTCGGCGCGGATCGTCACCGGCGCCTGCTCGTCCTCGCTCAGCCCCAGGGCCAGCTCGGCCGTGGTGAGACCGTCCGGGGCCCGCGCGATGAGCAGCAGCAGCTCGCTGTGCCGCAGGCTCAGGCGGGTGGTCGTGGGTCCGGAGTGCAGGGTCGCGCCGTGCGCACCGAGGACCTCGAGGCGGTGCTGCTCGCCGTGGGAGGCCGACCACCCGCTCGTGGTCAATCGTGGCCCCACGGCCCCGAGCCGGGCGATCCGGAGCTCGGCCTCCACGGCGGCGACGGTGGCCCGCACGAGCGACAGGCTCTGCGTCGTGGCGACCTCCGGTCCGCCAGTGAGATCCAGGACGCCGAGCAGCGCACCGGTGTCGGGGTCGTGGATGGGCGCCGCCGAGCAGCTCCACGGCGTGACCGGTCGGGCGAGGTGCTCCGGGCCGAGGATCTGCACCGGTCGATCCAGCGCCAGGGCCGTCCCGGGGGCGTTCGTCCCGGCGCTGCGTTCGCTCCAGTCGGCGCCCTCCACGAAGTGCATGTGCTCGGCCCGCGAGCGCAGAGAGCTGGCCCCCTCCACCCACAGCAGCTGACCTGCCGCGTCGCTGACCGCGACGAGGAGGCCGGCCTCACCGGCACTGTCGACCAGCAGCCGACGGATCACCGGCATGCCCGCCGCGAGCGGATGGGCGGCCCGCACCTGCGCGAGCACGTCGTCGTCGAGCACGACGTCGGGAAGGCCCACTTCCGGGTCGAGTCCACCGTCCATGCTGCGCCGCCACGACTCGAGCACGAGGCTGCGCACGGACGGGTCGGCGCGCCCCCACCACCACCAGGCGGCGTGCGCGCGATGCAGGGGCCACGTCAGCCGGTCCGGGTCTGCGCCCGGAGGGACCGCGAAGTCGTCGCTTCGCCCCATGTCCGGAGTGTACGGGCATCTGTGATGCACGTCACCGGCCGCGCGACGTCCTGCAAGTCGGCCGCAAGAGGACAGCGCCACCGTGGCCGCATGACCACTCCTGCCACCCGGCGCCCACGCCGTATCGCCCGTCCACCTCTCCCCTACCGCCCGGCACCCCGCCCGGATCGCCTGCCCCGAGCCGCCGACGAGCACGACATCGCGGTGTTCCTGCTGCTGACGGGCGTCTCCCGATGACCGTGGGCGTGGACGTCCCCGACCGTCGCGGCCGCACCGGACTCCACCTCATCGGCCTGTCGCTCGACCGCAACCCCGACGTCGTCGTGCGAGAGGTCGAGCTCCTCTCCTCGGACTGGTACGTGCTGCGAGCCACCACGTTCGACCAGCGGCTGCGAGACGGCACGTGGCGCCGCCAGCGCCGCGAGACGTACGACCGCGGGGACGGTGCGGCGATCCTGCTGCACGACGTCGAGCGCCGCACCGTCCTGCTGACACGGCAGCTCCGGTACCCGGCCTACGTCAACGGACACCCCGACGGGATGTTGCTGGAGGTCCCTGCCGGGTTGCTCGACGCCGACGACGCCGAGAGCGCGATCCGCCGCGAGGTCGCCGAGGAGACCGGGGTCGGCGTCGGCGACGTCGAGACCGTCGGCAGCTTCTTCATGAGCCCGGGCTCGGTGACCGAGCAGTTGCACCTGTTCGCAGCGCCCTACCGCCGCGACGACGTCGCCGGCGGGCGGACGCACGGCGCCGCCGAGGAGGGCGAGGACATCGAGGTCGTCGAGCTCGACGTCGACGACGCCCTGGCGCGCACCGGCGACGACATCGTCGACGCCAAGACCGTCATGCTGCTGCAGTGGGCGGTCCTGCGTGGGCCGTTCGCAAGTCGCTCTTGAGTCGACGCCAAGTGGATGCCCGGACGCTGTCTCCATGAGAACCTCCCCCCTGCACCACGGCGTCCACCTCCTGCTCGCCCTGCTGATGGCGGTCGGTGCGCTGACGGCCCTGCCGTCCGCCGCCACCGCCGCCAGCGGGCGCCTCACCGTCCGGCCCGCCATCGCCGGTGAGAGGACGACCGCCACCGGCGTCGTCCCCGTCAGAGCCAAGAAGACCCGCCCCGTCGTCCTGCAACGCAAGAGCGGCAGTCGCTGGGTCACCGTCGCCAGGTCCCGCACCAGCAAGCGCGGCGCGTTCACTCTCAAGCACACCCAGCGCAGCGTCTCGACCCGCTACCGGGTCCTGGCCCCCACGGCCGGCAAGGCCAGGAAGACCGCCACCCCCACCCGCGCCGTCACGCCGCTCGCCCAGAAGGTCGGGGTCACGGTGCCGGCCGGTGCTCGACCCGGGGCCATGTTCGCGACCACCGTGAAGGCCAGTCCTGCCCGGCCGGGCAGGACCGTCACCATCCAACGTCTCGACGGGGATCGGTGGGTCACCGCGGACCGGGGTGCCGTCGACGCCAAGGGGACCTATCGGGGCGCTGTCGGCGCCCCGAGCGCACGCGGCACGCTGAAGGTGAGGGCCGTCCTCTCTGCGCGCGCCGGGGCACCGTCGCTCACCAGCGCCGTGGCGACCCTCGAGGTGGACCAGGGATCCGTCGTCTCCTACGACGAGAACGGCAACCAGACTCCGCACCCGGTCCAGGACGCGGTGGCCGACCGGACCGGGCGCCACCTGGCCTTCTCGATCCGCGACGAGAACGATCACGGCAGGATCCTCGTGCGCGACACGCAGGCCGGTCGAACCACCCGCGTCGCTCTGACGTCGGACGGCAGCGACTCCCTCGAACCACTCGAGTTCGACCTGAGCGCCGACGGACGCTTCCTGGTCTTCGCGGCCATCCGGCACGGGGACACATCGGGCAGCATCGGCCTCTACCTGTGGGACCGGGACAGCGGGCAGACCAAGCCGTTGAGCGTCGACCAGCACGGGACGCCGATCGAGGGACGACACAGCCAGCCGTCGATCAGCGCGGACGGACGCCACGTCGCCTTCGTCAGCACGTCCTCGGCCTTCAGCGGACCGCAGGCCGGCCAGGTGGTGCGCCTCGATCGCTCCACCGGTGTCTTCCAGCGGGTCTCACCCGACCCGGTGGACCCGGACAGTCCCAGCAACCTCGCTCTCGGTCGTCCGCGCGTCTGTGACGACGGCAGCGTCGGGTTCGCCACACGGACCGCGCTCGTCGACGCCGACACCAACAAGACCGAGGACCTCTACCTGACCGACCCCGGCGGCGCCACCCGACCCCTGACACTGAAGGTCGGTGGACGGGTCTCCGACTTCGACGTGGACGCCGGCTGCACGACCATCGCGTGGTCCCGCCTCGGCACCGTGTCGGTGCTGCGTGCCGGCGAGCTGCGCACCCTCGCCGCCACCGCCACGCGGGTGCGGCTCTCAGCGGACGGATCACTCGTCTCCGGCGTCCGGACCCAGACGGTGGCCGGGGCCGGCGTCAGTCTCGCCGTCGCGATCAGGACCGACGACGGTCGCTCCCAGGTCGTCTCCCGACCCCACCCCGGGACTCTGGCAGCGGCCGAGGCCCGGTCCGCCGGGTCGAGCGGCGACGGCCGTCTCGCGTACTACCTCAGCGGGTCCTCGCAGTACACCAACGCGCCGCAGGACGGTCCCGACCAGGTCGTCGCGCAGTCGCTGCGCTGGTGACCACGGCGAGACGGCCGGCCACCCGCACACCACCCCCCGCACCCTCGTGGTGGGGGGCGTGGACGTCCTTAAGCGGACCACAAGCCGTCCCCCGCACCGTGGGGACATGACCAACCCCACCATCGCCCCCGAGGCCGTCGCCTCGCTGCGACGCCGGATCGCGGGTCGGGTCGCCTACCCCGGCGACTCCACCTACACAGAGCTCCTGCGCAGCCACAACACCGCCGTGAGCCACCGCCCCCTCGTCGCCGTCGAGGCCGCCACCGTGGCCGACGTCGTCGCCGTGCTCGACGTGGCCGGACGGCACGCCCTGCGGGTCGTGCCGCTCGCCACCGGTCACGGCCTGACCGAGCCCGTCACCGACGGCATCGTCGTGTCGACGTCGGCCCTGCGCGACCTCGCCGTCGATCCCACGGAGCGCACCGTCTGGGTGGGCGCCGGACTCACCTGGGCCGACGTGGCCGGAGCCACGGCCCCTCACGGCCTCACCCCCGTCAGCACGAACGGACCAGGGGTGGGGGTCGTGGGCTCGGTTCTCGGAGGCGGGATCGGACCGTTGTCGCGGTCCCACGGCTTCGCCGCCGACCACGTCCGCCGGCTGACGGTCGTGACCGGGGACGCGGCCGTGCACACCGTCGACGCCGCCTCCGATCTCGGGTGGGCGCTGCTCGGCTCACGCGACGGGCTCGGGATCGTCGTCGCCGTCGAGCTGGGGCTCACCGACGTCACCGAGCTGTGGGCCACCGAGGCCCTGTGGACCGGCACGGACGTCACCGCGACGCTTGCGGCCTGGCGACGCCGTGCCGCGCAGCTGCCCGACCACGTGGCCGCCACCGCGACGCTCGCGCTGTTGCCCGAGGGCGGACCCGCCGTGCACGCACGGGAGACGTCCAGCTCCGGCGCACCGGGCGCACCCCTCGACGACCTCGATCCACAGCCTCCCGTCCAGCACCGTCCGTGGGGCGCGCTGCCACTCAGACGCTGGCTCGCCGAGCTCGGGGACGCGGCCGACCCCATGCCGACGTGGCAGCGCGGCATCGCGCTGACCGACGCCACGGACGAGACGGTGGAGGTGCTCGTCGCCCACCTGGCCGCCGACCCACCGCCGCCGCTGCTCGGCATCGAGCTGCGACGTCTCGGCGGCGCCACACGGCGGCCTCGGGACAACAGTGTGGCCGGCCGGGACGCCGAGTGGCTGGTGAACGTCCTCGCCGTCCCCGTGCCGGAGCTCTTCGAGACGGCCGTTCCCGCCGCGGTCGATGCTCTCGAGGCCGCACTCGAGCCGTGGGCCACGGGTGGGACGCTGCTGAACTTCCACGGTCGACCCAGCGCCGCCCGGCCGCTGGACCTCGCCGTCCCGGCCGGCGCCTGCGCTCGGCTCGCGCGGGTCCGCTCACGCTTCGACGGGCGAAACGTCCTCGCACCGGCAGCCCGGACCCTATCCTCGTGAGCATGCTCCGGATCCGGGCGATCGGCGCCGTCGCCGCGAGTATCGACGGCGTCGATCTCGACCTGGGAGGCCCCCGCCAGCGGGCGGTGCTCGGCCTGCTGGCGGCCGCCGGACCGCGGGTCGTCTCCACGGACCGCTTCCTCGAGGACCTGTGGGACGGGGGGCCGCCGCCCCGGGCGCTCGGCGCCCTCCAGGTCTACGTCTCCAACCTCCGCAAGGCCCTCGAGCCCGAGCGCCGGCCGCGACAGCCCTCGACCGTGCTGGTCAGCGCGACGCCCGGTTACCGGCTCGACCTGCCCGACGACGCCGTGGACACCTGGCGGTTCACCTCGATGGTCCGGACGGCGCGCGCGATGGGTGACCCCGGCGAGCTGGTCGAGCGGCTCGACGACGCCCTGGCGCTGTGGAGCGGCGAGCCCTTCGCCGCCTACGCGGGTCACGAGTGGGCCGACGTCGAGCGGACCCGGCTGCGGGAGCTCCGGGCCGACGCCGTGCAGCTGCGCGCCTCGGCAGCACTCGACCTCGGTCGCACCGGCGAGGTCGTGGAGACGATGGAGGCCCACGTCCATGCCCACCCCTTGCGCGAGGAGGGCGTCCGGCTGCTCGCCCTCGGCCTGTACCGCCTGCAGCGCCAGAGCGACGCGCTCGGTGTGCTCGCGGCCGCACGGACCCGCCTGGTGGACGAGCTCGGTGTCGACCCGTCCCCCGAGCTCCGCGACCTCGAGGTGGCCATCCTCAACCACGCCCCGCACCTGCGCGCGCCGGTCGCCCCAGCTGTCACCGCACCGCCGCCGGCTCCGCGTGAGACATCCCCGCAGGAGCCGTCCGGTGAGGACAGCGTCGTCGGCCGCGAGAGCGAGCTCGAGCGGCTCCGCGCCGCTGCGTCCTCGGCGTCCGGACCGTCCGTCGCCTGGGTCGGTGGCGAGGCGGGCATCGGCAAGACGACGCTGGTCGACAGGTTCTGTGACGAGTCCGTCGCCGCGTGGACGATCGCCCGTGGGCACTGCCCCGAGGTGGACGGCGCCCCGCCCGGCTGGGCCTGGTGGGAGGTCCTCGGCGCGCTGCGGGGCTCTGAGGTCGAACCGGCCGAGGCGATGTCCTCGACCCCGTTCGAGCTCGCCCATCGCGTCGGCGCCGCGATCGCCGAGGCGAGCCACGACGTGCTGCTGGTGCTGGACGACCTGCACCGGGCGGACGGCGAGACCCTCCAGCTGCTGCGCCACGTGCTCACCTCGGTGTCCCGTCGTGTGCTGCTGCTGGGCACCTACCGGCCGGAGGACGCCTCCCAGGACCTGCAGATGACGTTCGCGGCGGCCGCCGAACGCACGGTCGAGCGGCTCGACCTGACCGGTCTGCCGGCCGAGCAGGCCCGGACCCTCGTCGCCGAGCACTCCGACGTCGAGCTGAGCGAGTCCGTCCACCAGCAGCTCCTGGAGCGCTCGGGCGGGAACCCGCTGTTCCTCAAGCAGGTCGCCCGCCTCGCCGCGTCCGAGGGCCCAGACATCGCCGTCAACGGACTGCCGTCGGCGATCCACGAGATCCTGGGACGCCGGCTCGACCGGCTGCCCGCCGCCACCGTCGACCTGCTCTCGCGTGCCGCGCTCCTCGGCCGCGACGTCGACGTCGACGTCCTCGTCACCTTGGAGCGCGAGCGCGGCACCGCCACCGAGGACGAGGTGATCGACGCCCTCGACGCCGGGCTGGTGGCCGGCCTCGTCGTCGCACCACGACCTGAGTCGCTCACCTTCAGCCACGCCCTCGTGCGCGACGCGCTGTACGACCGCCTCCCACCGATGCGGCGGACCCGGCTGCACGGCGCGGCGATGGACCTGCTCGAGCGCGACCGTCCGGACGACGTGCTCGCGCTCGCCCGCCACGCCGCCCAGGCGTTGGACACCCGCCGCGCTCCCCGCGCCGCGGACCTGCTCACCCGTGCCGCCGAGGAGCTGCTGCGCATCGGTTCGCACGTCGAGGCCGCGCGGCTGGTCCGCCAGGCCCTCGAGGCCCACGAGCTCGCGCAGACACCCCCGCGCGAGCAGCTCAGTGCGCATCGCGCCCTCGTGCACGCCCTGGCCACGACGGGTGACCTGCGGGCCGCCCACCTGGCCCGGGCCGAGTCGATCCGCCTCGCGATCGAGCACGGGACCCCCGACGACGCGCGCCGGGCCCTGCTGTGGTCGGCGCCCACCGCCTGGACGATCCGCGAGCTGCACGCCGTCGATGAGGTACTGGTGGCCAGGCTGCGCCAGGCGCTGGAGGAGCTCGGCGGGGACCCGGCACCGGATGAGGAGCTGCGCGTGCGGCTGCTCGCGACACTGAGCCTGGAGACCGAGGGCAGCCCCTGGTCCGACCTCGCCGTCGACGCCGCCACGGAGGCCGTCGAGCGGGCCCGGGCCCTGGGTGATCCCGCGCTGAGCTGCATCGCCCTCAACGCCGCCTACCTCACCGCCTACCCGCCGCGACCCGACGGCACGCTGCGCTCCGTCGGCGAGGAGCTGCTCGCCGCGGCCCGCGCGGCCGGGCTCCTGCACTACGAGGCGATCGCCCACTACGCACTGTTCGGGGCCGCCGCCGGGGACACCGACCTGGAGACCGCGCGCCGACACACGGCCCTCGCCGTCCGGTCCGGCACGGCCGGCCAGCTGCCGCTGCTGCTCGTGGTTGCGGGGATCTTCGCCGGGCTGACCAGCCTCGTGGAGGGCCGGCTCGACGAGGCCGACGCGATCTACGGCCAGGTCACCCGACAGCTGGCGGCATCCGGTGACCCCAACGGCATCATGATGCAGCTCGTGCTGGAGTTCGCCGTGGCTCACGCGCGCGGGGACACCGGCGCCCTCGTCGAGCGCTTCCTGGCCGTGGACCAGCAGTCTCCCGCCAACAACCACGACTACGTCGTGTGCACGCTGCTCGACGCCGGACAGGTAGACCGGGCCCGCGAACGGTGGTCGCCCGGGCCGGTCAAGCAGGACTACTTCTGGCTCTTCAACGCCTGCCTACGTCTGCAGAACGCCGCCCGGCTCGGCGCGGACGACGTCGTCGTCGAGATGATCGAGCGGCTCGAGCCCTGGCGTGGCCGGTTCGCCGGACTCATCGCCGGCACGGCGAGCCTCGGACCCGTCGACCTGTTCCTCGGCCTGGGCGCCGCAGCCGTCGGTGACCGCACGAGCGCCACGCAGCACCTGCGGGAGGCCAGGCGTCTGGCCGCGGAGCAGGGCGCGACGCACTGGGTCGAGCAGGCCGACCGCGTGAGCCCGACCTGAGGTCGTACCGTGCTCGTGGGCGGAGCGCTGCCGCCCCGCCAGGCCCAGCCGTCCGGGCTCGACCGGGAGCGTGCCTCCCGCTCCCCGCCAGTCGATGAACCGACCCGACGGGCCCCAGAGCCTGCTCGCGCCGCGAGAGGCCTCTGCCGGGACACCGTCGGCGGACGCTCTTAAGCGGACGCCAAGCGGCCCGAAAGCGGGCAGTCCGACGGTGGGTCCATGAAGATCTCATCGCTCTACCGCCTCAGCGGACTCTGCCTCATCGCCTCCTTCGTGCTCAGCCTCGCCGGCGGCGTCCTCCACCCGATCGTCGACGGCGACTCCCACTCCGTGGAGGCCCTGCTCGCCTCCCGGTCACCCGGTGCCCAGCTGCTCATCTACGCCGGCGCGGTGTGCCTCATGCTCGGCCTGCCAGGCGGCTACGCCTGGTTCCGCGAGCGGCTCGGCACGCTCGGGTTCATCGGATTCGTCGGGTACATGATCGGCAACGCCCTCAGCGCGATGTCACACCTCGTGGTCGAGGCGTTCGTCGCCCCGGTCGTCGCGGCCGACCCCGACGCGCGCCACCTGATCGACTCCAACGGAGGCATCATCGACTCCTCCTCGTTCATCACGCTGCAGGTCGTGGCAGGCCTGACCTTCATGCTCAGCATGCTGGTCATCGGCATCGCCATCATCCGCGCCCAGGGCATCCCCACCTGGATCGGCGCCGTCATGGTCGTCGGCGCCCTGGCCCTCACCGTCCCGCTGCCGGAGGTCGAAGGACTGACCGGAGTGCTGATCGAGCTGCCCAGGGGACTGATGGTCGCGTCGCGCGGGGTCATCAAGCTGCGCGAGATGTCGCGCC
>JBQGDU010000193.1:0-4109 GCA_052039245.1 Aeromicrobium sp.
CCGGGGGAGAGGCCGAGGAAGTCGGCGGTGGCGGGCGGCCCCCACTGGGCGAGGTTCGACGCGGTCATCTCTCCCCAGCCCGGTTCGAGGGAGGAGTCGAACAGGTCCCCGTCGGTGAAGTGCTCGACGAGGAACCCGTCCGGGTCGCGCCAGTAGTCGAAGATCTGGCTGCCCTGGATGTGTCGTCCGATGCCCCAGGAACGTCGGTACCCGAGGTCGAGCAGGTGCTCGCCTCCCGCGGCGAGGGCGTCGAGGTCGCTCACCTGGTAGGCGGAATGGACGTAGCGGTTCCGTGGGCCGAGCGTCAGCGCGAGCGTGTGGTGGTCGGCGGGGGTGTCGCCGCGATCGCAGCGGACGAAGCTCATCGTCGGTCCACGGTCGCGTTGTCCCGGGAAGTACAGGAAGTCGCTGACGATCAGACCCAGGTGGTGCAGGAACCAGTCGAGGGACTCCAGGTACCGGGTGGACTGCAGGACCACGTGTCCGAGCCGCTGCACCGTGGCAGGGACCCTCGGGGGCCGTTGCGTCCGGCGGACGCGATCGCGAGCGTGGCCGGTGTTCAGCACGAGCGGCTCCTGGGCCGGCAGAGCAGGATGCTCGATCGTCTCGCTCACCACCCGGACACGGGAACCGGCAGGCTCGCGCAGGTCGACCGTCAGGCCGCCGAGGTGCTCGGGAAGTGCTCGGACGGTCGTGTCCGTGACAGCGGCGAGCCTCACGAGGTCGTTGGCGTCGGCGGCGCGGAAGGCGGGGCCGACGAACCGCGACCGCGTGCCGCGTCGGATGATCACGCACGGCGCGCCGGGGTCGGAGCCCCGCACGGTGAGCTCGTTCGCGCTGCGGTGCAGGGTCGTGAAGCCGAAGGCGTGGGCGAAGACCTCCGACGCCGCCAGGTCCGGCTTCTCGAACTCCAGCCAGGCGAGGTCGTGCACCTTGATGACGGGATCGTCGGCTCGTCCGGGGTGCTCGCCGGGCCGGGCTCCCTGCTCCTGGTGCAGGTCGTGGTGCGTGTCCACCGAGAGGCTCATGAGTGGTCCTTCGAACGGGGTGGGGTAGACCGTGGGCTCCACCGTCCCCCGATGAGGCACCGACCGAAAGGGAGATTCCTCCCGATATCGCGCGGACGCAGTGCAGAATGCTGCACATGAGCTCGGAGTCCATCGATGAACGCGCCGCGGAGGTCATCCGGGACGGGGCCCGCCTGGCGCTGGGAACCCTGCCGCAGCTGGCGGACGACCTGTCTGTGGAGCACCTGCGAGCGCCGGGCATGGAGCAGGTGGCAGCCGATCCGGTGCTCACGGCTGCCACCAGCCGGGCCTTCCTCGCCAGCCTGGCTCGGTGGTGCTCGGCCGTCGCGGAGCGGCCGTGGGACCCCGTGCCGCCCGCGGACGATGACGAGACGGTCCAGATGGCCAGGGACCTCGTGCGCCGGGGGCTGGACGACGCGGTCGCCGTGGCCTACCGCGTCGGGCAGGCGGGTGCATGGCGGCGACTGGTGGAGCTCACGTGTGCGCAGACCGATGACGTCCGCGTCGTGAGCAGGGTGCTGGAGCACACTGCTCGCTCGATGAGTGACTTCGTCGAGCGGACCCTCGAGCTCGTGGCCGAGGTCATGAGGGACGAGCGTGCCGGGCTGGAACGTGGCGATCGTCCGGAGCGACGTCAGACCGTGACGCTCCTGCTCGAGGGAGCTCCGATCCCGGTGGACCGGGCCTCGGCCTCCCTGGGGATCGACCTGGAGCGGCCGCACACCGCCATCGTCGTCTGGGCGGTGGGCGGGGACAGCGGGAGCAGCGCCGTGACGGAGGTGGTCGACCAGCTCATCCGCTCCGCGTCGTCACGAGCCCACGTGGTCACTCTGCCGAGCCGGGACACGGCGTGGCTCTGGGTGCCGGGGTCCGGACCGGGTACGGCGGAGCTCGAGCTGCTGCTGCGCTCCTGGCCCAGGGTCCGGGTGGCCGTGGGGGCCACGGACGTCGGCGTCGAGGGCTTCCGGGCCGGCCACCGGTCGGCGCTGTCGGTGCAGCACCTCATCAGCCTGTCGGGCCTGCGGCAGGCGGCCAGGGCCGAGGACACGCGTCTGGCGGCTCTGATCTCCCGGCACGACGCCGAGGCCCTCGACTTCGCCCGCGCGGTGCTGGGAGGTCTCGCGGAGGCGCCTACGGAGGTGCTGCAGACCGTGCGGACCTACTTCGCCGAGACGGGCAACATCTCCCGGACCGCCGATCGACTCTTCACCCACCGCAACACCGTCGTGCGGCGGCTGGCACGCGCGGACCACCTGCTCCCCGAACCGCTCGCCGCCCGCCCCCTGGACGTCGCCGCCGCGCTGGAGGTCTGGCAGTGGCTCGGCAGCGAGGATCGACGCGGCCGCGCCGACACCCACGGCACGTGAGTCAGGTGCGAGCGACCGCCATGCCCGCGGCACGGCCGGAGAAGATGCAGCCGCCCAGGAAGGTGCCCTCGAGTGCGTTGTGGCCGTGCACGCCTCCACCGCCGAACCCGGCCACCTCGCCGGCGGCGTAGAGCCCTCTGACGGGGTCGCCGGTGTCGTCGAGCACCTGGGAGTCGAGGTTGGTCTGCAGGCCGCCGAGCGTCTTGCGGGAGAGTATGTTGAGACGTACTGCGACGAGCGGCCCGTGCTCGGGGTCGAGGATGCGGTGCGGCTTGGCCACGCGGATCACCTTGTCCACGAGCGAGCGTCGGGCGTTGTGCATCACCATCACCTGGACGTCCTTGGTGAACGGGTTCGCGATCTCCCGGTCGCGGGCCTCGATCTGGCGTCCGAGCTCGGTGGCGTCCAGCTGGGGGCCGCGGGCGATGGCGTTCATGCCGTCGACGAGCTCGGGCAGCGTGTCGGCGACGACGAAGTCGACACCGTGCTCCTTGAACTTCTCCACCGGACCGGGAGCACCTTTCGCGAGTCTGCTCCTGAGCAGGAAGCCGAGGTCACGGCCGGTGATGTCGGGATTCTGCTCCGAGCCCGAGAGCGCGAACTCCTTCTCGATGATCGACTGCGTCAGCACGAACCACGAGTAGTCGTGCCCGCCGGCGAGGATCTGCTTCATCGCGCCGATGGTGTCCGCCCCGGGGACGCCGGACATGCCGGTGAGGCGCTCACCGTCCGCGTCGAACCACATCGACGACGGGCCGGGCAGGATCCGGATGCCGTGATCGGGCCAGATGGAGTCCCAGTTGTGCACCCCCTCGGTGTACGCCCACATCCGGTCGCGGTTGACGATGCGGCCACCGGCGGCCTCGCTGATCGCGAGCATGCGGCCGTCGACGTGCGCGGGCACGCCGGAGATCAGGTGTTCCGGTGCGGCACCGAGCCGATCGGCGGGCCAGTTGGCCCGCATGAGGTCATGGTTGTGGCCGATGCCTCCGGAGGTGACGATCACGGCGGGCGCGCGTTCGGTGAACTCACCCACGACCTCGCGGTTCGACGCGACACCGCGCTCGGAGTCGTCGTCGGCCAGCACCGAGCCACGCACGCCGACGACGGCGCCGTCCTCGACGATCAGCTCGTCCACCTGGTGCCGGAACGCGAACCGCACGAGCCCCTCGGCCTCGGCCGCGAGCACCGGGTCGGCGAAGATCTCGACCACGCGCGGGCCGGTGCCCCACGTGAGGTGGAACCGCGGGACGGAGTTGCCGTGGCCGCTGGCGGAGCCGTCGCCGCGCTCGGCCCAGCCGACCATCGGCAGGACGCGGTGGCCCAGCTCGCGCAGGTACTCGCGCTTGCCGTCGGCAGCCCACTGCAGGTACGTCTCGGCCCAGCGTCGGCCCCACAGATCCTCGTCCTCCGGGTCGTCGAACGCGGCCGAACCGAACCAGTCCTGCCGGGCCAGCTCGAGCGAGTCCTGGATCTTGACTCGGCGCTGCTCGGGGCTGTCGACGAAGAACAGGCCGCCGAGGGACCAGAACGCCTGCCCGCCGAGATTGGCGCGATTCTCCTGCTCGACGACGAGCACGCGTCGGCCGGCCTTCGCCAGCTCGTGGGTGGCGACGAGACCGGCGAGACCGGCTCCGACGACGACGACGTCGGGGGTGAACGACTGGGGGCTCATGACGCGAGCCTATGACCACTAGGGTCGTCACCATGTCCT
>JBQGDU010000194.1:0-2066 GCA_052039245.1 Aeromicrobium sp.
CCGGAGTCGTCGAGCGCGATGGCCTCGCCGTCGAGCACGACGGGGTCGGCCCCGAGTGCCGCGACGGCCTCCACCACCTCCGGGACGCGGTCGGTGATGTCGTCGAGGCTGCGGGTGAACACCGTGACGACCCCGTCGACCTTGTGCACCTGCACGCGGATGCCGTCGAGCTTGGTGTCGACCGCCACGACCTCGCCGTCGGGAGCGGCCTTGGCGACGGCGGCGCGCACGTCGGGCGCGCTGGCGGCCAGCATCGGCAGCACGGCCCGGCCGGGCTCGAGCCGGAAGGCATCGAGCGCGTCCGCGGCGCCGAGCAGTGCGGCTTCCGCGACGCGCGTGAGGCCGCCGCCGAGCATCGCTGCGCGCCGCACGGCCGCCTGGGGGCGTCCGCTCGCCGCCGCGATCGCGTCGAGCAGCACCCCGTCCAGCGCCCCCTGTCGGAGCTCCCCGGTGATCAGTGCCGTCCGGTGCCGCTGCTCGTCGTCGGTGGCGAGGGCGAACAGCTCGCGCACGAGGTGGGCCCGACGTTCCTGCGATCCGGCACCGGAGACCTGGGAGATCTCCTGGAGCCGTCCGTCGACGTCGAGGACGGTGAGGGTCGAGTGGTCGGCCGGGTCGGGCAGGCGCTGCAGAGAGCGTGGGCCGACGCCGGTGCGCCGCTGGGTGAGTCGCCCCGCCAGGAAAGCCGTGACGACGCCGACCTCCTCCTCGACGGCGCGCCTCAGCAGCTCCGCGAGGGCCTGGGTCTTCTGCGTGCGCGACCTCGTGGAGCGCACGGCGGCCGAAGTGGCGACGAGGTCGGTGAGCAGCACCCGTCCATCGTGCCGCCACGCACCGACAAGCGCTCGGTGGCCAGCACTGCCATCCGTACCGCCCGCGAACCGCGAGCCGCCACGGCCTACGCTCCCCCTGTGGGCGCCATCCATCTGATCCGGCACGGGCAGGCCTCGTGGGGGGCCGACGACTACGACCAGCTCTCCGACCTCGGAGTGCGGCAGGGTTCCCTGCTCGGCACGGCGTGGGAGGCAGGGGGCTGGGCGCCGACGCACAGCGTCGCCGGCTCGTTGAAGCGGCATGCGCAGACGGCCGTCGCCGCGATCGACGCCTGTGGTCAGGGCGACGGCTACGACGTCGACCCCGGCTGGGACGAGTACGACATCTCCGGGTTGCAGCAGGCCATCGCCGCGCAGTCCGGTGGACGGACCCTCGACCCCAAGGAGTTCCAGCCACTCCTCGACGCCGCCCTGCAGCGCTGGGTCGCCGGCGACGAGGAGATGGGCGCCAGCTTCGCCGCGTGGAGCGCTGCCGTCCTCGACGCGTTGTCCTCCGCCGTGAGCCGGGCCGGCCGCACCGGTGAGCAGGTGGCCGTCTTCACCTCAGGAGGACCGATCGGGCTCGTCGTCTCCCATCTGCTCGCCGGCGACGCCTCCCTGTTCATCCGGCTCAACGCCGTCGTGGTCAACACCTCGGTGACGACCGTCATCGTCGGATCCACAGGCCCGCGACTGCTCACGTTCAACGAGCACGGCCACCTGCCGAGGACGTTCGTCAGCTTCCGTTGAGACGTGGTGCCAGGGTGGACGCATGAGCGGTGACGAGAAGTCCTACGCCGTGGCCATCCCGGGGGCGCACCACGAGCTCGTGCTGCGGGGTCGCTACGAGACGCTGAGCATCCTGAACGACCTGCTCGTCGCCGTCTGGTTCCTGGTGGGCAGCGTCCTCTTCCTGCAGGCCGACACCACCCGCACCGGCACGTGGCTCTTCATCCTGGGCTCCGCCCAGCTCATGCTGCGTCCGGCCATCCGGCTCAGCCGCCGGGTGCACCTGAGGAAGCATCGAGCACTGCACGGCCGGCCCGGGACCGGCGAGAGCGACGACGACTTCTGATCCAGTTCGGATACCGATAGTATCTGAACCATGAAGCTCTCCACCGGTTCTCGAGTCCTCGTCACCGGCGCCGCCTCCGGTCTCGGACTGGCGCTCGTCACGCAGCTCGCCGACCGCGGTTGCCGCGTCCTCGCCACCGACGTCCACGCCGAACGACCCGAGGCCCTCGCTGGTTCGGC
>JBQGDU010000195.1:0-1788 GCA_052039245.1 Aeromicrobium sp.
GCGAGAACCTTGGCGTAAGCCGTTCGAGCATCCCCGAACACGCTGGGGAGCACCACAGCCGCAGCGACGAGCAGGTACAGCGCCGCCCGCCACACCGACTCCGACGGCGTGCGTGCGACGAGCCCGACGCCTCCGGTCACCGGGGTGGACGCGATGACGAGGAGGGAGAGTGCGAACAGCCAGCAGGTCCCCGGGTAGGAGGCGACCTCGCGGGCCCAGAGGGCGAGACGGGTCGTCCGTTCCTCGCTAGGTGCTCGCAGCTCGATCTCCAGCACGGCGAAGGCGATACCGGCACCGAACCACCCCAGGTAGCCCGGGAGAGCCATGGTCACCCACGAGCCGAGATCGGAGAGCACCCCTGCTGAGAGACCGGCCCAGACGAAGGACAGGACCGTCAGGGTCGCGAGTGTGGCGAGGATCAGCCCTGGTCGCCAGCGGTGTCGCAGCGCGCGGAGGCCCAGGATCATCGCGAAGGGCAGGACGACGTAGAACGAGACCTCGGTGGCCAGGCTCCACATCTGGGTGAGGCCCGCCAGAAGCTGGTCATGGCGGTAGACGTCGATGAGGGCCAAGGTCTCGATCCAACGCGTCGGCGAAGTGCCACGGTTGGCCGGGACGAGCAGGATCGCTGCGACGACGGTGACCCAGTAGACCGGCATGACCCGCAGGGTCCGCTTGAAGAGATACCGGCCCACCGCGTCGTGTCCTGCACCGGTCCGCAGGTGCCACAGCCACGGCTGGGACAGCAGGAACCCCGACAACACGAAGAACAGCGCCACCCCGACCTCGAGGCGCTGCAGGAGTGCGCCGGCCACGTCTGATGAGTACGAGCCCGTCCAGAAGGCGGTGTGCGTCGCCACCACGGCGATCGAGGCGAGGGCGCGTCACGAGTCCAGACCCGGGAAGGTGGGCCGGGTCTCCGGGCTCACCACGCCGGCCCCATGCGGCCTGCTCGGACGACGTCGATGCACAGGGTGACCCCGGGCTGATCGACGCTGATCTCGACGGTCGAGTAGGCACCGTCGCCGACGAGGAACAGGGTGTGCGGCCCTGACTCGACGGGTGCCTTGTAGTCCTTGCGGTCGTCGAAGCGCAACGTGGCCTCCCCGTTGCCGGAACCGATGTACCCCACGCTCGTCCAGGGAAACTCACTCATCGCGTCCCGGTCCAGCTGGACGAGGACGGGTGCGCCGGCCTGGACCAGGTACCCACAGTCCGGGACCGGACCCGGAGGCGACGAGGCCCCTTCGATCCCCGCCGGTCGAGTGATTCCGTCCTCGTCCAGGACGTTCAGGTCGTTGCCGACCTTCGTCGCGTCGACGATGTCACCGAGCGGAGCGAGCAGGTGTGACGGCAGATTGCGTGGGTAGTGGAACCCGAGCTGGACCAGAGGTGGGACCTCGATGTCGGCCACGGGCGCGGGATCCTCGCTGATCGACTCCTCTGCGTTCTCGACGAAGGCCCGTGCGGGGAAGTCGTCCTGCCAGGGGAGTGCGTATGCGATCGAGTTGACGATCGAGCAGACCGCGAGCGTCGCACCGACGCCGGCCGCGGTCCATCGGGTCTTCGGCGAGAGCTCGCCGGGGGCGGGGAGAGGGTTCCGGAGCCGGGGGGCTCCGGGGACACGGACCTGCATGGTGGCCAGCCCGATGGCGAGGGTGAGCACGGGGACGGTGTCGGCCAGGTACCGAGTGTTGAGAGCGGCCAGCGGACCGATGTCCTGTGCGCGTCCGTAGACGATGGCCAGGTAGGTGATGAGAAGCTGCGCGGCGAGGACGGCGGTCGCGC
>JBQGDU010000196.1:0-2448 GCA_052039245.1 Aeromicrobium sp.
GAGGTCGGACGCAAGGATCTCGTGGTCCACTGCGTCGGCGTCCTCACGCCCTCCCTGAGCGCGCTCGGGACGGGGCTCGCCCTGCCGGCCATCGTGGGGCCGGGCTTCTGGCTCAGCGTGCTGCTGGGCTTCGCCCTGGCGTGGTGCCAGGCCGCCACGTTCGATGAGTTCGCGTCGAGGTTCGGTTCGGCGGGTTCTCTCTACACCTTCGTGGCCAAGGGTCTCGGCGGGTCGGTGGCGATGGTGGTCGCCGTCGCCCTCGTGCTCGGCTACGGATCCTTCGTCGCCTTCGGTCTGACGGCAGCCGCCCACCGTGTCGAGCTCACCGTGAACGCCGGTGGCGGAGGGGCGATGGGGCAGCTCGCCGACATGACGCTCGTCGTCGTCTTCGCCGGGCTCTGTCTCGTGATGCTGCGCCGAGGAGTCGTGCACTCGACGCGGCTGGTCCTCGCGGTCGAGGTCGTGAGCGTCATGCTGCTCGTCGCGGCACTGCTGGCCATCGTGACGCGCTTCGGTCCACCCTCGGCCGACACCTTCTCACTGGCCGGTGCCTCGGGTGGACGCATCCTGGTGGGTGCCGCACTCGTGGCGACGCTGACGGTCGCGTTCGAGAGCAGCGCGACGCTGGGGCTGGAGGCGCGGCAGCCGTTGCGGACCGTGCCCTCCTCGATGCGCAGAGGGCTCGCGCTCACGGCCGGGCTGGTCCTCGTCGCGAGCGTCGTCGGGGCGTCGCGGCCCGCCGACCTGGCATGGAGCTGGCGCTGGTTCGGTGCGCTGGGGCAGCCGTCGTTCGTGGACTCACTGATCCTGGCGGCCCTGGCGCTCTCGCTCGTCACCCTGGCCCTGTGCGCGTGGACGGCGCTCAGCAGGCTCGTCTTCTCCTTCGCGCGCGAGGGCCTGCTCTGGCGAGGTCTGGGGCGGACCGACCGCCACGGGGTGCCGCTGCGCGCCGCTGTGGTCTGTGTGCCGCTCGTGGTGGGGCTGCCTCTCGGCGCCTGGGCCATGGGAGTACACGTTCCCGCGGCGGCCGGCGAGCTGCTGCACTCCGCCACGACCGTCATGTGCCTGGCCTACGCACTGACTGCCATCGCCGTGGTGCCGTTCCTGCGGTCCATCGACGAGCTGCGCCCGCGATCGGTGGTCCTCGCGGTGGTGACCGCACTCGGCTCGGCGGCCGTGGCGGCTCGGCAGATGGCATCGGAGGAGCTGGGGGCGCCACGCATCGTCGCCGTGCTGACCGTCATCGCTGCAGGACTGTTGTGGCGGGCTGCCTTGGTCGTCATCTCACAGCCGACGGCGGTTCCCGGTGCTCATGACGAGCCGGTCAGGAGCGATGCGGTGCTGCCGCGATGACAGACGGCTTCCTTGCCCGGGAGCCGGGCGCGGTCGATACCGCCTTCACCGTGCTCCAGGCGGTGGCGGACCACGGGCCGGGCGTCACGTCCGCTGACCTGGTCGCCCAGCTGCCGATGTCCCGGGCCACCGTGTTCCGGGTCGTGAAGCACCTGGTGGCGCAGGAGTACCTCGTGCGCACACCGGACCTGAAGGGTTTCGCCCTCGGCAGACGCGTGCTCGCGCTGGCCGATGCCGCTGCCCTGCACCTGCCGCCACCCGGCGAGGTACCGGTGGAGGCCTGAGCGGCCGACCAGTCTCGTTTGAAGTTTCACGAACCGAACCGAGCACTAACCGTTGCGGAACCGGCCTTCGCTCTACTGATCCGCGGTGGCTCGAGATGGTCGAGCTTTTCAGTGAAGAGAGCACACATGTCAACATCAACCCCCCATGGCATGACCAGGCGGTGGCGCGGCAGCGCGGTCGGTCTGGCCCTTGCCGCCGTCCTCGCCGGCGGACTGACTGCGGCGGACGCGAGCCCGGCTGCGGGCCCGTTGATCCTCGCGGACACGAACCGCGACGGCGTCGTCGACGCGAAGGACGCCGAGGGTCGCGGCACCTGGACCAAGGACCGCGGTGCCCTGTTCCTCGCGAACCTGGACGACGACTCCGAGCGTTGCCCCAGCGTGGCCGAGGACGGTTCCCAGCTCAGTGACGTCGAGCTCGCCTCCTGCTTCGACGCAGCGGACCGCAAGGTCAACGGCGATGCCGACGTCAAGGACCTCGCGCGGGTGCAGGTCATGGGCGCCAAGGATGCCGACGCGGTGCGCGTGGAGCTGCGCGGCGTCGGGGCGACCAAGGTGAACGTGTTCGTGCGTCGTGGGCCGGGGACCCAGGCGACGGACTGGCAGCTGCTGCCGGCGAACGGCCGGCTCGCTGCCGATCAGCTCCGTGACGGCGTCGAGCTCGGTGTGGAAGGCAAGGACATCATCCGTGACGACTCCTGGGACGGCATCGTCGTCATCCGCGCCGTCCACACCAAGAACACCCGCGTGGTCGCCACCGACCAGGTGCAGATGCGCGTCGCGCCGCTGTTGTTCGTCACGGACCGCATGC
>JBQGDU010000197.1:0-3492 GCA_052039245.1 Aeromicrobium sp.
GCGAGGCGTTCACCGATGCGATCCATCAGCAGTCCGACGAGGGCCGCGCGGGAGCGCGCGTAGTTGGACGTGGTGCCGAGCGGCACCTCGGCCGCACGGGCCACCGCACGGTGCGTCAGACCACGCGCGCCCTCCGTCGAGAGGACGTGCAGACCTGCGTCGGCGAGGGTGCGGCGGCGTTCGTCGTTGCGGACCATGCACACCACCCTAGTCAAACCACTACGACTGTTGTACCTTTCGACTACTACATCTGTTGTGATTGGAGACATCGTGCGCGAGCTCGTCTACTACGCCGCGGTGAGCCTCGACGGCTTCATCGCCGGCCCGGACCACCAGTTCGACGCCTTCACCTTCGAGGGCGACCACATGACCGAGCTCATCGATCGGTTCCCGGAGACGATCCCGACCTCGATCGCCGAGCATCTCGGGATCGCCCAACCCCCCGGGACGATCGAGACGGTGCTCATGGGGTGGCACACGTACACCATCGGCCTCGCCGAGGGCCTCGACTCGCCGTACCGGCACCTGGAGCAGGTCGTCTTCTCGCGTCGACCGCGGATCGTCCCGACCACTGTGACCCTGACCGCGCAGGACCCCGTCGACGTCGTGCGGCGGCTCAAGGCGCAGGAGGGCGGTGACATCTGGCTGTGCGGCGGTGGCCGGCTCGCCGGACAGCTCCGCACGGAGATCGACCGCGTGGTCGTCAAGCAGAACCCGGTGCTCCTCGGGGCCGGGCGGTCGATGTTCGCTCCGTCGGACTACGCCCCCCGTCCGCTCGAGCTGATCGCGTCGAAGGCCTACGAGTCCGGCGTCGTCGTCTCCGAGTACGGCGCTCGAACGGGCTGACGGATCGCCTGCTGACGCGCCCACCCACGCTCGGTACCGTGACCCTCACGACGTGCCCCGGCCGATGAGGACGAGGCACTCCCGGGAGGAGGCGAGTCCGCTGGAGCTGGTCGGCAGGCAGCAGGAGGCCGAAGACCTCCGAGCGCTGCTCGACGGGCGGGACCGCCCACCGGGCTCCCTGGAGATCGTCACCGTCGAGGGTCCCGTCGGCATCGGCAAGAGCGCCCTCGCCGCCTCCGTCCTGGGCCGACTCGACGCGCGAGTCTTCTCCTTCCACGGTGACCGCACCGCCGGGTCCGGCCCCCTGGAGAGCCAGCGCGCGATGATCGAGACCCTGCTGGAGGCCCACCTCGAGGACCTGCTCGAGCAGACCACCTCCCGGGCGCTGGCCGCCCGGTGCGCCGGTGCCCTCGGTGAGGATCACGTCGTCCTGCTGGTCGAGGACGCCCACCGGCTGGACCCGGCCACCGAGGACTTCCTCGTGACCTTGCTGGGCTCGCCGACCGCGGCGCCGTTGACCCTCGTCGTCCTCCACCGGACCGAGCACGAGCCGCACGCCCTGGTCCGAGCCGCTCGACGACGCGGAGCCGGGCACGAGCACCTCACCCTCGGCCCCCTGTCCGATGCAGCCGTGGCTCGACTCACGGCACACCTCACCGCCGACCAGGCCGCCTCGGCCATCCGGCACGCCGAGGGCAATCCGCTCTTCGTGCGGACCGCGCTGGCGGCCTTCCGCCGACATCCTGAGGTCTCCGACCTGGCAGAGGTGCTGGAGCTGGAGGGCAGGTCCCGCTCCGCCCTCGCGGGGGCGGCGGCCGGCGCTGACGTCGACGCCCTGCCCGACGTGACGCGGCGAGTCCTGGAGGTCCTGACGGTGCTCGGCGCTCACCACAGACCCGGAGCCCTCCTCACCCTCGCCGATCAGGAGGAACCGGTCGTCGCCGCCCAGCTGGAGACGTTGCGCGCGCACGGCCTGATCGACCACGACCACGTGGTCCACCCGGGCGGCGCGCTCGGCGTCCGCCAGCAGCGCGATCCGGCCGGCGGGGTCGCGCTGCACCGCAGCGCCGCGGGCCTGGACGGCGCGGACCTGCTCACCCGAGCGGGCCACCTCGCGCAGGTGGGTTCGTCGATGACCTCCGCCGAGGCGGAGACCGTCCTCGCAGCGGCCCGACTGCTGATCGACTCCGAGACCGCGACGCCGCTTCGGCTGCTCACGGCCCTGCCCGAGAGGCATCAGACGCCCGCCTCCCAAGGGCTCACCGCCCGGGCGCAGATCAAGGCCGGCGACTTCCACGACACCATCGACCTGCTGCGCCCCCTCGTCGAGGACCACCCGGAGCTCCAGGAGCCACGCATCCTGCTCTCCACGGCTCTGCGCATGTCCAACCAGCTCGACGAGGCCCGCGCCGTCCTCCTGGCCACCCGGACACCCGACGATCCCGACGACCTGCGGGAGCTGATCGAGGTCCTCGCCCTCATCGACGGCCGCGTGCCCGGCAGCCTGCTGGACCGGCTCCGGCGGTCCACGGAGGTGGAGCACCACAGGGTCGCCGACGTCTACGACACCCTGGGCCTGCTCGCCGCCGGTCGAGTCGCCGAGGCGCGCGAGACGTTCCGATCGGTCCCCGGCTGGGTCGCTGCCGCAGCACCCCGGACCCTGCGCTCCTGCATCCACGCCGTCGCGAACGCCGTATGGTGCGCCTACATGCTCGACGAGTACGAGACCGCCGTCGCCATCGCACACCGGGGAGAGAGCACCGCGCACCGGTTCGGCCACACCGTGCTGGCCCCGACCCTGGACGCCGGTCGCGCCTTCGCACTGATCCAGCTCGGCGAGATCGACGAGGCCGAGGCCGCCGCAGAGCGCGCCCTCCAGCACGCCTCCCGCCAGGACGCACCCGAGCTCATCGCCATGGCGCGCGGCGCTCTCGTCGTGTGCGCCCTGGCTCGCGGTGACCTGGAGACCACGCGCCTTCGGCACGGTGATCTCGCCGCTGCCCAGCTGCCACGGCTCAGCTGGTGGCGGTACACGACTCTCGCGATCCGCGTCCGGGCCTCGGCGTTCATCGGGGTCCCCGAGCCGTGGACCCCACTCCTCGGTGCGCCCGAGGACGCTCTCAGCGGCATGCGTCACGCCGACATCGCACTCGCCGCGGCCCGCGAGGGTGCGGCGTCGGTGGCCGAGCGGCACCTCGATGAAGGACTGGCCGTCGCGCGGCGACAGCGGGCCGACGGACAGGAGGCGTTGCTGCTGATGACCCGCGCCCACCTCGCCGTCGAGACGGGGGACCTGAGACGGCTCCGCACGGCGGAGCCGCTGCTCGAGCGCGCCCGGGCCATCTTCCAGGATCGCGGCATGGGCCTCCAGCTCGGCCGGGTCGAGGCGCTCTCCACCCGGCTCACCGCCGAGGTCTCCCGTCGGCTCGACCCGCGCGAACGGCTCACCCGGCGCGAGCAGGAGGTGGCACAGCTGCTCGTCCGTGGATCGTCCAACCGAGAGATCGCCGAGGAGCTGGTGATCAGCGGCCGCACGGCCGAGGACCACGTCTCCCGGATCCTGCGCAAGCTGCAGGTGCCGTCGCGGGCGGCGGCGGTCGCCCTGCTCGCGTCCTACGACGCCTGAGCAGAACGACGACGGCGCCC
>JBQGDU010000198.1:0-1798 GCA_052039245.1 Aeromicrobium sp.
GTTGAGCACGGCGGCGTCGCGCAGGCTCGGCGGAGGATCGGCGGCGACCCGGCCCACCCAGCCGCGGTCCGGGGCCGTGGCCCCGACGCCCTGGGAGAGGGAGTCTCCGAGCACGACCCACAGGGGACGGCCGGAGGCGAGCGCACGGCGGTTGCTCTCCTGCCACCAGGCCGCCCACGGCGCCACCTGGTCCAGGACCTCGCGGACGCCACGGACGACCGGTGCGAGCCGGGCGAGGACGACGCCAGGGGGTCGGCCGCTGAGGTTGGAGTACCGGAACGGCGACCTGGTGGCGTCCACGAGATCGACCGTCATGGCAGACAGGATCCCATCGTCGGGTCCAGGCGCGGCAGGCGGGCTCGCCGTGAGGAGGAGAGTTCACCGGATGGGCTCCTGCGGCCGGCCGGGGCGCCACCGGGTGGACCGCCGGCGTTCACGGTGTTGGGGAGACGTGGCCCCGGCCGTGGGTCTGCGGGAGTGCGCGTCGCTGCGTCGTCGCGCACGCTGGGGAGCATGACTGATCCGACGAGGTACCTGATCATCGGCGCCGGCATGACCGGCGACGCCGCAGCCAAGGGGATCCGTGCGGTGGACGAGACGGCCGACATCGTCATCGTCGGCGAGGAGCCCACGGCACCGGTCCCACGGCCCGCGCTGTCCAAGAAGCTCTGGACGGAGGCCGACTTCACCCTCGACGACGCCGAACTGCAGACCGACGAGCACACCGACGCCCGACTCCTGCTCGAACTTCGCGTCGACTCCCTCGACCCCGACGGCAAGGTCGTCACCACGTCGGACGGGCAGCGGCACGAGTACGACCGCCTGCTCGTCGCCACCGGCGGCGCACCGGTCCGTCTGCCCGGTCTGGAGCCCGGCGAGCGGGTCCTCTACTACCGGACGCTGCAGGACTACCACCAGCTGCGCCGCCTCGCGAAGGCCGGACCGCACGTGGCCGTCGTCGGTGGTGGGTACATCGGCACCGAGATCGCCGCCGCCCTCGTGCAGAACGGCTGCCGCGTGACGATCCTCCACCCGGACCGGGTCCTCAACGAGACCAAGCTCCCGGCGGCGTTGGCCGAGGAGTTCGAGCGGCGCTTCGTCGACGCGGGCGTCGAGGTGAACGGCGGTGTGTCGGTCGAGCGGGGCGGGGTCGACGGCGAGAGCGTGGAGCTCGTGCTCGACGACGGCAGCTCGGTGAGCGCCGACGCCGTCGTGGTGGGCCTGGGGGTCGAGCCCAACGGCGAGGTCGCGGCCGGTGCCGGGCTCGAGGTGGCCGAGGACGGCGGCATCGTGGTGGACGAGCGCCTCGCCACGAGCGCACCGGACGTCTGGGCCGCCGGGGACGTCGCGGAGTACCCGGACGTCCGGCTCGGCCGCAGCCGCATCGAGCACGTCGACAACGCCACCACGATGGGCGACGTGGTCGGGCGCGTCATGGCCGGCGAGGATCGCACCTACGACCACACGCCGTTCTTCTACTCCGCCGTGCTCGGACTGAGGTACGAGGCCGTGGGCACGCTCGACGCGGACCTGGAGACGGTCTCCGAGCAGCGCGACGACGGTCGGACGGTCGTGCTCTACCTCGAGGACGGCGAGGTCGCCGGCGTGCTGCTGTGGGACGTCGACGAGGAGGGTGGCGAGGACGCCCTCGACGCCGCTCGAGAGCTGATCGGTGAGAGCGGTGAGCCGGGCGACCTCCTCCCGCGGATCCCGTAGGAGCGAGGTCGGGGTGGTGGTCTCGATACGCCCGGACCGGCTCCTTCGTCGCGGTCCGGGCTACTCGACCGGCGGTGCGGGG
>JBQGDU010000199.1:0-8795 GCA_052039245.1 Aeromicrobium sp.
CGTTCCGCGACACCCTTGCGGTGCGCCGTGACGCAGACCTTGAAGCGCTGGCGACGGTCCTTGTCCCGCAGCACGAAGTCGTTGAACGAGTTCTTCATGCGTTTGCCGTTGCGGTACCACGTGTAGGTGTAGCGGCTCGGCTTGGGCGACCACTTCCCCCGCTTGACGGTCAGGGTCGTGGCGTCGCGGCTCAGCCGCGGGCGCTTCGTGTTCTTGATCGTCTTGTGCCGCAGCCGGGTGCTCACCGTCTGCTGGCGACCCTCGCCGACCACGATGTCGCGCGCCTGCGCGAAGCGCTTGGCGTTCGGATGCCACTGCACGTAGCCGCCGGTCCTGTCGCGCTCGACGAGCTTGACCCGGTAGCGCCCGGCGGGCAGCCCGTGGAACGTGGTGCTGGTTCGTCGGATGGTCGGGTGGGCCCAGACCTCGCGCCCGGTGGCGTCGTAGAGGGACACCTCGGCTCGAGCGGCCTTGCGGGCCGGGGAGAGCGTCTTGACGGTCAGACTGCTCGGCGGACCCGCCCGCATGTCTCCCAGGGTGATCTCCTGGCCGGCGCTCAGGATGAGACGCGCGGCGGCACGCGCCGAACCGGTGTGCGGGTACCAGGACTCGGCATGGTTGCGGCCACCGTTGCCGGACTCGAACTTGAAGGCATAGCGGCCGGGAGGCAGGCCGGTGAGCGTCGCCTCGCCGGAGCTGCCGTCGGAGGCGGGCCCGACGTTCCCGACACCTCGTGGGACCGCCTGGAGTCGGCCCTTCGCGTCCTCTCGGTAGGCCCGGACGGCGAGGGGGTCACGCAGTGGCCCGGTCGTGGTCGTCACCGGGACGTGCACCGTCGCCGTGGACGCGCCAGTCGTCGAACCACTCGCGGCGGTGGTGCCGGCGAGCAGGCCCACGACGAGCGCAGCATTGACGACACTCACCAGTGGACGGACGGTCATGCGCGGCTCCCCCAGGTCATGGCGCGAAAGGTCGCGCGGGCCCAGTGTGTCGCATCCGGCCGTCGAGCGGGCGGGATTCGACGCTAGGGTGCGCTGGGAAACAGTCAGACCTGACGGTCGCAGGAGGTGCGGTGAGTACTCCGGAGTGGTTCAGCGACGCTCTCGGGCGCGCCCCGGAGCATGACTTCCTCGAGGTGTCCGGGGCGAAGATCGCCTACCGGGCCTGGGGTGATCGCGACGGTCCGGCCACCGTGCTCGTGCACGGCGGCGCCGCGCACGCCGGGTGGTGGGACCACGTCGCGCCGCACCTCTCGCCTCAGCACCGGGTGCTCGCCCTCGACCTCTCCGGGCACGGCCGCAGCGACCATCGGGAGGCCTACTCGCTCGAGATCTGGAGCGAGGAGGTGCTCGCCGTCGCGGCCGCCGGCTCGACGTCGTCGGCGCCACCGGTCATCGTCGGCCACAGCATGGGTGGGTTCGTGACCCTGACGGCCGCCCGGGACCACGGAGAGTCGCTCGCCGGCGCGGTCGCGATCGACTCCCCGGTCCAGCAGATGTCGCCGGAGGCCCGGATCTGGCTGGACTCCAACCCCGACCTCCCGCCGACGAAGATCCAGCCGACGCGCGAGGCGATCATCGCTCGCTTCCGCACCCTGCCCCAGGACGACGCGACCCTCGAGTTCGTGCGCGCCCACATCGCGGAGGAGTCGGTGCAGCAGGTGGACGGAGGATGGTCGTGGAGGTTCGATCCGCGCATCTTCCTCAGCACCCGGATGGAGCCGTCGGCGCTCTCAGCCGCCGCGTGCCCCGTCGCGCTGATCCGCGGTGAGCGGGGAATGGCCACCCACGACATCACCAGCAACGTCGCTCACGAGCTCGGCGGGGGCGTACCCGTCACCACGATCCCCGACGCGGGACACCACATCATGCTCGACCAACCGGTCGCCCTCATCGCGGCCGTCGACATCCTGCTCGGTCAATGGAGGCGCCCATGAACGATGAGATTCTCTTCACCACCGAGGACGACGTCCTCACCATCACCTTCAACCGCCCGAAGGCGCTCAACGCCGTCGACGGGACCATCCTCGCGGCCGCCGTCGACGCGGTGGAGACGACCGACGCGCGCGTCATCGTCGTGACCGGCGCGGGGCGGGCGTTCTGCGCCGGGGCGGATCTCAAACGGGTCGGGACCGGTGGCACCCAGGAGCAGGGCAACGCCCTGGTCCGTGCCTTCATGCTGACGCCGCGGCCGGTCGTCGCCGCCGTCAACGGGCCGGCGGCGGGCATCGGCGCCTCGGTGGCGCTCGCGGCGGACTTCACCGTGGCGCACGAGTCCGCCTACTTCCTGCAGGCATTCATCAACATCGGCCTCATGCCGGACGGTGGTGGGACGCACCTGTTCGCCGCCTCCCTCGGCCGGGCCCGAGCCAACCAGCTGGCCCTGCTCGGCGAGCGGCTGCCCGCCGTCGAGGCGGCCGAGCTGGGCCTCATCGCCTCCGCGCACGCCGACGACGACTTCGAGGCTGCCGTGCAGACGCTCGTCACCCGGCTCGCCTCGGGGCCGACCGTCGCCTACGCGGAGACCAAGGCCGCGCTCAACGCCGTCACGCTCGCCGGACTCAACGACGCGCTCGAGAGGGAGGTCGCCGGCCAGCGTCGACTGGGGCGGACCGCCGACTACGCCGAGGGCGTCGCCGCCTTCCTCGAGAAGCGCCCGGCCCGGTTCGAGGGTCGGTGAGCGACGCCGTGCGGCCCGCCGACGTCCTCGAGAAGCTGCTCGGTGAGCGACGCAGCTGTCGCGGCTACACCGACCAGCCCGTTCCACCGGAGGCGTTGCACGAGCTGGTGACGATGGCCGGCCGGGCCCCGTCGTGGTGCACCACCCAGCCGTGGCAGGTGGAGATCACGTCGGGAGCGGCCACCACTCGGCTGCGTGACGCGATGGCCGCCGACGAACGGTTCGGCTCCGACATCGACTTCCCGCCGTCCTACGAGGGCGTCTACGCCGAACGTCGGCGGGAGTCGGGCTGGCAGCTGTACGAGGCGGTGGGCGTCGCGAAGGGTGATCGTGCCGGCTCGGCGGCGCAGACCATGAGGAACTTCGAGTTCTTCGGCGCCCCGCACGTCGCGATCGTCACCACGTCGGCCTCGCTCGGCACCTACGGCGTGCTCGACTGCGGGTTGTACGTCCAGTCCTTCCTGCTCGCGGCCCAGTCACTCGGGCTCGGTGCGTGCGCGCAGGCGGCACTCGCGATGCGCTCGGCGTTCCTGCGGGAGTGGTTCGAGCTCGACGACGACCGCCTCGTGGTGTGCGGGATCGCCTTCGGCCATGCCGACGAGTCGCACCCCACGGCGTCGTACCGGACCAGCCGGGTCGGCATGGGCGAGTCGGTCAGCTTCCACGACTGAGCTCGCTGGGCGGGTGCTAGGTGCGATACGCCCTCGCCGAGTTCCCGCTGATCGAGTGGTCCTCAGTGGTGAGCGACGAGCCTCCTGGGGCACTGCACAGTGCTTGGCAGCGACCCCGGGGCGAACTCGTCGTACGTACGTCCCAAGGAGCATCGTTAGAACCGGCGAAGGGTTGACCGTGTCCGGAGCCCGGACTAGCTTCCTCCAAACCTCTCGGGGGAGGATCGAGGACCCATGCCGGTCAAGAATCGCCCTCTCGCAGCCAGCTTCGTCGCGGCGGCGATGCTCGGCTTCGCTGCAATCGGGGGTGCAACAGCGGAGGAACCGTCAGCTGAAAAGACCCCGATCAGACAGTCCGCCAATCAGGTGAAGAACATTGTGATCGAGGGCACCGGCTCATATCGTCCTTCGGCACAGGAGTTGGCTGACCTCGAAAGGTACACCGCGGTTCACGGCGACGACGGCCGCCTCGACGCTCTCAAGGGGCAACTACCATTCGCTGATCTGCTCGAGGAGCTCGAGAAGACCCTCCCGGACTCGTACGTCACCGGTGGCTTGAGACCAACGGACTTAGCCGATGCGTGGATCTTGTTCACAACGAGCCCACCAGAAGAGGCACTAGAACTGATCCGGGAGCTTCCGATAGACGTCGAGATCCGCATCGGCCACGCCGCTAGCGGAGCTGAAATCCAAGACGCAGCAGATGCGGCAACAGCTGCGCTTGCCGAGGCCGGAGGAGACGAGGTTCGAGTCTCGAGCCACATCACACCGGAGTTCGATGCGATTGAGCTTCAGTACGCGACCGTCGACGGCGCCCGGAACACTCGGACGCTGGAGGATCGTCTGTCTCGCAGCGCTCTTGGAGCTGTCACCGCGAAGAGTGCCGACCGTGAATTGCCCGTTCCCGTCACGGTGAAGCACGAGCCAGAACTGAAGATGGAGCAATACGGCGCGACATTTGGTGGAGGTCAACTGCGCCTCACAAACGGCGCCCCCGACTGCACCTCTGGGTTCAACGGAATCCGGAACGGCGTCCGGGGACTCATCACCGCGAGGCACTGCGCAGACCGGCTCCGCTTCGGAAACAACGTTGGTTGGATTCAGTTCGTAGGCGTCGCTGGAGGAACGCCCAACGGCAACTCTATCGACCTTCAGTTCCACCGTGCTATCAACGGCACGACGACACCTCCGAGGTTCCGTGCGACCAACATGAACGATTTCCGCACCGTGACACGACGGTCCAACCCGCCAGCAGGCAATTGGGTCTGCACCTGGGGCATGACCACCGGGTACTGGTGCTCGACGGTCTACTCAACCAATGTGTGCTACACGCCCCTGGGACTCACGTACTGCGGCTTGCTGGCCACGACCGGTGACCAGGGCGCCCGCGGAGACAGCGGAGGACCACTGTTCTACGCTTCCACGGCCCACGGCTTCGTTTCCGGGGCAAAGTACATGAACGGCAGGATGCGAGCCCTCTTCACCAAACAATCCATGGCCTCCACCTACATGAACACCACCATTAGGACCGGCTGATGCCCACCAGAAATAGACCGACCCTGCTAACCCACAGCTTCATCGCGGTCGCAATGATCGGAGGAATGTCGGCATGTGGTGACGATCAGGAACCCGCGGCAGCAGCTGACCCAACGCCCAGCGCGACACTTCTGATCAATCAGGAGGCCGACGGCTACTTCCGCGCACGGCTCAACGGCACCACGGCAGTCAATGATCAAGGCTGCATCGTTATCGACGACTACTTACTTGTCGCACCAGACGGCTCGCGCCTAGATGACGACGGGACGACCGTCCATCTCACCGGTTACGAACCGTTCCAGGTAGGCGATGACATCCAGCTCGGCGGAGGCTACGAGGAACTGCCAAGAACAGAAGCACCCGCGGATATCCAAGCATGTTCGCCAGCAGAAGCAGACCCGGTGAAGGTTGCCGCGGTCGCTCCGAACGAGCCGAACAACTCGTAGGCCGCGCCTTCGATCGCCGATGAGGCAAGGCGGCGCTGCCCTCGGGTGGGCGACATTTGGTGCGACATGGCTACTCAACCAGCGAAGGTTGGAAGTTCCTCGTGGTGGTCGGTGGATCCTCTTGGGGCGTATCGAGACCTGTCCGGTCCGTGGCTGCAGCCTGTCGTTAGCCGCGTAGCGAACCGAGGCCGAGAACGGCAGCGAGGCCGAGGGCGCTGCGCGGGTGGTAGGCGGCGGTCCACAGGCCGCCGTGCGCGGCGCCCCACGCCTCGTCCATCCACGGCTCGGGCTGGGCTGGTGCCCCGGCGCGCAGGTCGTGCACGAGCATCGCGGCCATGAGCGTGTTGGAGGTCGCGGGATCGAACACCTCCACCCCGAACCGGTGCGCGCCCGCGTAGGCGGCGGCCAGGGCGCGGTTCTTGACCACCGAACGGGTGCGGGTGGCCGGTGCCACGTTCATCGAGACGGTGGATCCGGCGTGCCGCGCCGAGGTCGCGCGCCAGCGCTGCAGACGCTGGGCGAGCGCGTAGGTCGGGCCCTGCTGCGGCACGAGCGCGTCGCACAGACCCGGGTCCGCGCCGGGCGGATAGTTGCGCTGCAGCAACCTGCCGCGGGAGACCGTGCGCATCGTGCTCCGGACGGCGCGACCAGCGCGCCCCTTGCTGTACGCCACCTCGGACCGGTCGACCTCCTCGTGCGGCACCGCGAAGACGTCGGTGGGTGTCGCCAGGAAGGCGAGCGCCGTCTCGGGGCGGTGCGCGACCAGATGAGCGGCGAGGGCGTCGGCCGCCGCGGAGACCCGCACGTGCTGGCCGCCGTCGGCGTAGCAGTAGTTGCCGAGCACCAGCCGACCCTCGAACGAGTCCAGCCAGTGCGCCACGGCGGGCAGCTCGCTCACGACGTCCGCGCCGACGTCGGCCTGGGCGTCGGTGACGATGCGCGAGGGGACGTGCACCCGGCCCGCGCCGGCCCGCGCGACGTCCCGGATGCGCGCCTGGACGTCGTCGCGCGGAAGGTCCAGTGCCACCACCTCGGCGCCCCAGCGCTGCAGCGCGCGGTACGGGCCCATCTCGGCACCTGCTCCGAGCACGGCCACGACGTCACCCTCGAGCCGCAGCCAGTCCGGATTCTCGAGCACGGTCGTCACGGCCTCGACGCACGAGGCCGTCATGACGCCGCCCTCCAGCCAGTCCTCGAGCTGCGCCACGACCTGACCCCCGCGCAGCCGCTCGCCGCGGTAGGGAAGTGTGAGCTCCCGTTCCGGCTCGGCCTCGCCGGTCGTCGAGGAGGTGTGGAACACCTGCTGCAGGCTCGACGTCTCGATCGCGTCGCCGAGCGCCACGTCCTGGAACCGCATCAGCTCGAGCATCGAGCGCAGACCCTCCTCGGCGATCGAGTGCGCGGCGGCGGGATCGCCGAGGCCGGCCTCGACGGCTCGCCGGAAGTGCGTCAGGTACTCACGCCGCCACGCGGTCTCGTGCTCGACCGCCCGCGCGCCGACCGGGTCGGCCTTGCGGAGGGCGTCGGCGAGGATCGTGCGGGCGGCCGCGGACGTGCTGTCCGTGGGGAAGGCGACTCCCGCTGTCGGTGCCGTCCCGTCCGCTCGCTGGCGCTCGCTCATGCCCTCACACCCTGAGAAGAAGCACGGTAGGGCGCGGTGGCATGAGGTGTTCTCGTGTTCGCTCGCTGGCGCTCGCTCATGCCGTCAGCCTAGGAACGAGGCGGGGGTCGGCGGTAGATCTTCGCGCGGGTAACTTCGGGCGGTTTCGAGATCGCTCGAGATCCGACCAATCCATCCGTGGTGACGTGGCGAATGCTCCACATGACCACGACGCAGACCGTGCAGCGCGCCCCCCAGGGCCGCGCCACGGCGCCGTGGTGGGCCGGTGCCCTGGCCGGTCTGCTCGCCGCGAGCACCGGCGTGGCGCTCGGCAGCGGGGTCTCCGCGCTCTTCACCGGTGTGCCGACGCCGATCGAGTCCGTCGGCAACCGGTTCATCGACCTGACGCCACCGTGGCTGAAGGACTTCGCCATCGAGCAGTTCGGCACGAACGACAAGGCCGTCCTGATCGGCGGAACGGTCGTCACCTTGGCCCTGCTGGCCCTGGTCGCCGGGGTGCTCGGGCTCCGGCGCCCTCGGCTCGCCTACGGTCTCACCGCGGTCCTGGGTCTCGTCGCGCTCGTGACGGCGGCCCTCGATCGCACCGCCACGGCCCCTCGGGCCCTCGTGCTGGTCCCGGCGCTCGTGACCTTGGTCGTGAGCTTGTTCGTCCTGGGCGTCCTTCTCCGGTCGCTCGAGCTCGCCCCCAAGCCCGGGGACGACGTCCCCGGGGACTTCGACCGTCGCGCCTTCCTGCGCGCGGTGCTGGCGGCGAGCGCCGGGATCGTCGTCGGCGGCGCCACCTGGCGCCTGTTCGGTGGCAAGGCCGGGTCCGACTCCCGGAACAGCGTGTCGCTGCCACGGGCGGCGGACCCCGCCCCCGCCGTGCCGGGCGGCGCCCAGGTCGACGTGGAGGGCGTGAGCCCGTACATCACGCCGAACAAGGACTTCTACCGGATCGACACGGCGCTGCGGGTTCCGCAGGTGCCGGTCGAGGGGTACACCCTGCGCATCCACGGCATGGTCGACCGCGAGCTCAACCTGAGCTTCCGCGACCTGCTCGCCGAGCGGCTCGTGGAGCGTCGCATCACCCTCACGTGCGTCTCCAACGAGGTCGGCGGACCCTACGTCGGCAACGCCGCTTGGCTCGGCGTGCTGACCTCGGAGCTGCTCGAGCGCGCCGGCGTCCAGCCGGGAGCGGACGCGGTGCTGAGCACGAGCGCCGACGACATGACCATCGGCACGCCGCTGGAGGCGCTCACCGACGACCGGGAGTCGCTCATCGCCGTCGGGATGAACGGCGAGCCCCTGCCGCTCGAGCACGGGTTCCCGGTCCGGATGGTCGTGCCCGGTCTCTACGGTTACGTCTCGGCCACCAAGTGGCTCGTCGACCTCGAGGTCAGCCGATTCCAGGACTTCGAGGCGTACTGGACACCTCGGGGCTACTCCGAGGAGGCTCCGATCAAGATGTCCTCGCGCATCGACGTGCCCCGCTCGTTCCAGGACCTGCCGCGCGACCGGGTGCGCTTCGGCGGCGTCGCCTGGGCGCAGACGTCCGGCATCGAGCGCGTCGAGGTCAAGGTCGACGACGGTGACTGGCAGGACGCCCACCTCGCCGACGAGGACAACATCAACACGTGGCGTCAGTGGTCCTGGGCCTGGGACGACGCCACCCCCGGATCACACAGCGTGACCGTCCGCGCCACCGACGCCGACGGCAACACACAGACTTCCGATCGGGCAGGCATCACGCCCGACGGGACGACCGGCTGGCACAGCGTCCAGTTCCGCGTCGATGAGTAGGACCCAACCAAAGGAGAAGGAAATGCGTACGACCAAGACCGGCAAGTCCCTGGCCATCGC
>JBQGDU010000200.1:0-4316 GCA_052039245.1 Aeromicrobium sp.
TCGCGGATGTCGTCGCCGAGGCCGTGGAACTCCTCGGAGACGTTGGGGGTGTCGGACGTGGTGGAGGCCATCAGGAACCAGCTCCGAGGAAGAGGATCGCGAACGGGACGATGAGGAAGCCGAAGCAGATGAGCGCGGCCAGGAACGTGGCGACCCACGTGGCCCAGGAGTCCACCCGGGTGGCGCTGCGGTTCTGCCCGAGCGTCGCCATCGCGCTCCAGAAGCCGTGCCACAGGTGGAAGCCGACGGCGATCAGGCCGATCGTGTAGAGCAGGACGACCCACCACAGCTCGAAGCCGTTGACGACCCGCTCGTATTTGCTGTCCGACGCACCGCCCGGGGCGAGCCAGTTGGGCAGCATCTGCGCGACGTGGCCGATGATGAACAGCAGCAGGATGACGCCGCCCCAGCGCATCGTGAAGGAGGCGTAGCTGCGCTGGACCCCGGTCCGGTTCTGCGACGTGTGGTAGCGCTTGCCGCCGACGTAGCCGGCCGCCTTCTTGTTGCGACTCCACAGCGTCACGGCCGCGTAGACGTGGACCACGAGGGCCACCAGGAGGGCGACCCGCATGATCCACAGCAGTCCGCCGTGGGGCAGGTACGGCGTGAAGAGGTCCTCGAGCCCGGCCAGGTAGGAGTCGAAGTACTCCTGGCCCTGGAAGAACTTGAGGTTGCCGTACATGTGGACGAGCAGGTACCCGAGCATCACGAGCCCGGACACCGCCATCGAGTACTTGAGGGCGACCGTCGAGCGTTTCGCCGACGTCCGCGGGAGCTGAGTCGTGGCCACGGGCTCACCGTAGACCCGTTTCCTCATGCGCGCTAAGTCATGCTGAGGTCAACCTTCATAGCCATAGGGCATGATGGTCGGGTGCAGTTCCAGCAGCTCGCGTACTTCGTCGCCGTGGCCCGTTCACGACACTTCACCCAGGCCGCCGATCGGCTCGGCGTCGCTCAGCCCACCCTCTCCAAGCAGATCCGGGTGCTGGAGAACTCGCTCGGGACCGCACTGTTCATCCGCGACCGTGGCGGGATCGGCCTCACCAGCGCCGGGGAGGCACTCCTGCCGCACGCCGAACGGATCCTCATCGACGTCGACACGGCACAACGGGCGGTGCACGAGGTGGCCGGGCTCCGGCGCGGCCGCGTGCGCCTGGGCGCGACGCCGTCGCTGTGCGACGGTCTGCTGCCGGACGTGCTGACCTCCTTCCACGCCGCACACCCGGACCTGGAGCTCGAGGTGCGAGAAGCGGGCTCCCCCCTCCTGACCCGCGACCTGCTCCGCGGACGGCTCGACCTCGCGCTCGTCATCGTCCCGCTCCGCGTCGAGTCCCAGGAGCTCGAGACCACCCCCGTGATGCGCGAGCGTCTCGTGCTGGCTGCGCCCGCTGCGTCCCCCCTTCCCGAGGAGATCGACGTCGCCGACCTGAGGGGCCTCCCCCTCGTCATGTTCCGCGAGGGGTACGACCTGCGTGAGGTGACGATGCAGGCGTGTCGACACGCGGGCTTCACCCCCCACCTCGCCGTGGAGGGGGGTGAGATGAGCGCCGTGCTGCGGTTCGTCGAGGCGGGCCTCGGACACGCCGTCGTGCCGGAGATGGTCATGTCGAGCCGCCCCCGGCTGCGGACCGTCCGGCTGCGTCGGCCCTCACTCAACCGCGAGATCGCCCTCGCGCACCGGCCGGGATCACTCCAGCTGGCGGCGCTCGCCTTCCGCGACGAGCTGCTGGCTCAGCTGGGCTCTTCAGGCTGAGCCACGTCGCCGCGCAGGGCGAAGCACTGGTCGGGCTGCCAGCCGGTCTCGTCGTCGTGCAGGTACAGGCAGAACTCCCGGACCACGAAGTCGCAGGCGAAGTCCGCCAGCTCGGCGTACGCCCGGTCGAGGCTGGCCTCGTCGAGGTGCTGCGCCACGGTGACGTGCGGGTGGAACGGGAAGCCCGGCGGGGGCGGGCCGACCGCCGCGCGCAGTCGCGTCGCCAGCAGCTCGGTCTCGGAGATGCCGCGGCTGACCGCGACGAAGACGACCGGGGAGACCGGGCGGAACGTGCCGGTGCCCCGCAGCGTCATCTCGAACGGTGCGGTCCGTGCGGCGACCTCGGCCAGCGCTCCGCGCACGACCTCCAGGCACGTCGAGCCCACGTCGTCCGGTGGAAGGAGCGTGACGTGGCTCGGGACGGTCGCTGCCTGCGGGTCGCCGAACCCGGCGCGCCTCTCGCGCAGCTGCGTCCCGTACGGCTCGGGCACCGCGATGGAGACGCCGATCTGCGTCATGGCCCCACCGGCGCCACGAACCCGGAGCGCTCGTAGACGGTGGCCAGCGTGGGAGCCGCGACCGCCCGGGCGCGGGCGGCGCCGTCGGCCAGGATCCGGTCGAGCTCGGCACGGTCGTCGAGCAGCTCCCGCGTCCGGTCACCGAAGGCCTGCACGAAGTCGCCGACGACCTCGCCGAGCGCGACCTTGAGGTGGCCGTACTGCTGCCCCTCGAACTCGGCCACCACATCGTCGACGCTGCGGCCGGTGACCGCGGAGAAGATGGTCAGCAGGTTGGAGACGCCCGGCTTCTCGACCGGGTCGAACCGGACGTCCGAGCCGGAGTCCGTCACGGCAGAGCGGATCTTCTTGGCCGCCTGCTTGGCCGTGTCGGTCAGGTCGACGACGCCGGCGTGGGAGACGTTCGAGCCGCTCATCTTGCTGGTCGGGTCCTGCAGGTCGTAGATCTTCGCCGTCGCCTTGACGATGTGGGCCTCGGGCACGGTGAAGGTCTCGCCGTAACGATGGTTGAAGCGCTGGGCCAGGTTGCGGGTGAGCTCGACGTGCTGGCGCTGGTCCTCGCCCACCGGCACCTTGTCGGCCTGGTAGATGAGGATGTCCGCTGCCATCAGGATCGGGTACGTGAACAGTCCGACGCTCGCGGCGTCCTGGCCGCCCTTGGCGCTCTTGTCCTTGAACTGCGTCATCCGGCTGGCCTCGCCGAAGCCCGTCACTCCGCCGAGGATCCACGCCAGCTGCGCGTGCTCGGGGACGTGGCTCTGCACGAACAGCGCACTGCGCGTGGGGTCGACGCCCGAGGCGAGCAGCTGGGCGGCGGCGACGTACGTCCGCTCGCGCAGCAGCGCCGGGTCGTACTCGACCGTGATGGCGTGCAGGTCCGGGATGAAGTAGAACGCCTCGAACTCCTCCTGGAGCGCCACCCACTGCCTGAAGGCACCGATGTAGTTGCCCAGGTGGTAGGAGTCGGCGGTCGGCTGTGCGCCCGAGAGCGCCCTGGGTCGGGCAGCAGAGGGCCGACGAGCCGGGGAAGCGTCGGACATGCCGAGCATTATGCCAAAGGGGCGCGAGCGCCCCTGCCATAGGCTCTCCTCGATGACTGTCTCTCATGACGCCGGAGTGCCCTCCGTCCGACGCTGGCAGGTCCCCGGCCGCGTCAACCTGGTCGGCGAGCACCTGGACTACAACGGCGGTCCCTCCCTGCCGTTCGCGATCGACCGGTACCTCTCCGTGAAGGTCCGGCCGCGGCCCGACGACGCCGTCAACGCGTGGAGCGCGGGGCGCAAGGCCTCCTTCACGACGTCGGTGGCGCCGGGAGAGGTCGAGGGCTGGGCCGCGTACGTCGCCGGGGCGGTGTGGGCGTTCCGCGAGGCGGGCCACCGCGTGGGAGGCGTGGACGTCGTGGTGGAGTCCGCTGCCGACTCCGGCCTGCCGGCAGGCGCCGGCCTGTCGTCGTCGGCGGCCCTCACGGTGGGAGTGGTCTGCGCGCTCGACGACCTCGCCGGCACCGGGCTCGACGCCACGACGCGTGCCGTGCTGGGTCAGCGCGCGGAGAACGACTTCGTGGGTGCGCCCACCGGACTCATGGACCAGCTCGCCGTCGCCCACGGTCACGCCGGCCGGGCCCTCCTCGTCGAGCCGCTCGCCGAGCCGCCCCGCGTCGAGCCGGTGGACTTCGACCTCTCGGCGGCCGGCCTCTCCCTGCTCGTCGTCGACACCCGCGTCGACCACTCCCACGCGGCAGGCGGCTACGGACAACGCCGTGAGGAGTGCGAGCGCGCCGCCGCGGAGCTGGGCCTCGTGCGACTGGCCGATGCCGGGCTCGACGCCGTCCTGAAGCTCGAGGACGAGACGCTCACGGCACGACTGCGCCACGTCATCACCGAGACGGCACGGGTCAAGGCCGCCGTCCGCGCGCTCCGTGACGGCGACTGGGCCCAGCTCGGGACCATCCTGACGGCATCGCACGAGTCCCTCCGCGACGACTACGAGGTCAGCAGCGCCGAGCTCGACGTCGCGGTGGAGGCCGCTCTCGAGGCCGGCGCCCT
>JBQGDU010000201.1:0-5014 GCA_052039245.1 Aeromicrobium sp.
TCGAGCAGCAGGGCCGCGACCTCGCGGTAGGCCTCGGCGCCCTTGTGACCGCTGTGGGTGGCGAGGATGGACCGTCCGATGGCCGGGGCCTCGGCGAACCTGATCGACTTCGGGATCGGAGGACTCACCACCGGCAGACCGTGGGCTTCCTCGATGGAGGCGATGACGGCCTTGGCGTGGTTGGTGCGCCCGTCGAACATCGTCGGCAGGACCCCGATGCTCTCCAGCTCGGTGTTGATGAACTGCTTGACGTCGTGGATGGTGTCGAGCAGCTGGCCGACGCCACGGTGCGACAGCGTCTCCGCCTGCAGCGGGATCAGCACCCCCTGCGACGCCGACAACGCGCCCACCGTGAGCACGCCGAGCGTGCGAGGGCAGTCCACCAGGATCCAGTCGTAGTCGTCGGTGACCATGTCCAGAGCCACCCGCAGACGCTGCTCGCGGCCCGTGCGGCTCACGAGGGCCTCCTCGGACTGCGTCACCGTGATGTTGGACGGCAGGACGTGCAGGCCGTCGTCGGTGACGACGATGGCGTCATCGGGCTTGGCCTTGCCGAGGAGCACCTCGCCGACGGTCACGTCGACGTCCTCGGGATCGATGCCGAGCGAGAACGTCAGGCCGCCTTGCGGGTCGAGGTCCACGAGCAGGACCCGCTGGCCGCGCTCTGCGAGAGCTGCGCCGAGGGAGGCGACCGTCGTGGTCTTGCCCACGCCGCCCTTCTGGTTCACCACGGAGATCGTCGTCGTCACGCGCCCATCATGCCATCGGTATGCCCGGCGGCCGGATGATGTCGGCTGTGACGCCCGTGGCATCCTGACCGCATGCCCCGAGCCCTCGTCACCGGCGCCACCGCGGGCATCGGTCATGCCTTCGCCACCGAGCTCGCCGCCCGCGGTCACGACCTCGTCGTCGTGGCCCGTGACACCGCGCGGTTGGAGGCCCTCGCGAAGGAGCTGTCGGACCGGCACGCCGTGGACGTGGACGTCCTGACCGCCGACCTCAGCACCGAGGAGGGCACGGCGGCCGCCGTGGACGCCGTCACGAGCACGTCCCGTCCGGTCGACCTGCTCGTCAACAACGCAGGATCGTCGTTCCCCGGCTGGTTCGGCACCACGGCCATCGCCGAGGAGGACACCCAGCTCGACCTCCTCGTCCGCGCGCCGATGCATCTGATGGACGGTGCCCTCAAGGTGATGAGCGGGCGCCACGGCGGTGCCGTCATCAACGTGGCGAGCGTCGCGGCCTTCACGCCGCGGGGCACCTACTCGGCCCACAAGGCCTGGATCGTCAATCTCTCCCAGTGGGCGCACCTGCACTACGCCGACGTCGACGTCCGCGTGCAGGCCCTGTGCCCGGGGTTCGTGCGGACCGAGTTCCACCAGCGGATGGGCGCCGACATCAGCGACGTGCCGCGCTGGATGTGGCTGAAGCCGCAGCAGGTCGTCAAGGCGTCGCTCAGGGATCTCGAGCGCGGCAAGGCCGTATCCGTGCCGAGCCTGCGGTACAAGGTGCTCGCCACCCTGTCCCGCTCGATGCCGGCCGGACTCGTGGCGAGGATCGCGAAGCGGGGGCGATGAGCACCCCGCGGTCGTTGGTTCTGCCCACCGGGGTCGCGGCCACGCGGATCCGGACCGGCCGCGGTGAGGTCGCTGCGCATGTCGCGCGGCCCACGGATGCCGACAGCCACGTCCTGCTCGTGCCCGGCTGGACCGGCAGCAAGGAGGACTTCACGCCCCTGGTGGCGCTGCTCGGCGACGCCGGCGTCGCTGCCACCGCGTACGACCAGCGGGGACAGTTCGAGACGCCCGGCGGCCCGGACGACGACTACTCGCTCGCCGCGCTCGCCGAGGACGCCCTCGCGGTGGCCACCACGGCGCACGGTGCGCCGTCGCACCTGCTGGGGCACTCCTTCGGTGGTCTGGTCGCCCAGACCGCGGCGATCGACGCACCGATGGCCTGGCGGTCGCTGAGCCTGCTCTGCACCGGCCCGTCCGCGCTCGGCGAGAGCTCCCTGCACCCCCTCGCGAAGATGGTCGAGGCGCTCGACCACCTGTCCTTGGCCCAGGTGCACGAGCTGCGCGAGAAGGCCCGACGCCCTGACGCCGCACCGCCCCCGGAGATCGCGGACTTCCTGCGTCGTCGTTTCACCAGCAACGCCACGGCCTCGCTCCGGGCGATGACGCAGCACCTGCTGACGGCACCGGACCGGATCGAGGAGGTCGCCGGCACCGATCTGCCGGTCTGGGTCGGTCGGGGCGAGGACGACGACGCCTGGCCGCACGAGCGCCAGGACGAGATGGCCCGACGGCTCGGCACCACCGTCCACGTCGTCCCGCACTCGGCCCACTCCCCCGCCGTCGAGAACCCCGAGGGGCTCGCCGCCGCATGGCTGCCGTTCCTCACCGACGAGGCCTGAGGAGGTCGCGATGACGGACGAGCCGGTCACTCGCGGATTCGTGGGACGGCGCCGCCCTGCGCAGCCGGATCGCATTCCACCGGGTCAGTACGACGCCGGGACCCTGTGGCCCGTCCTGTCCGCCGAGCCGACGCCTGTCATCGACACCGCGACCTGGAGCCTCACGGTCGACGGCCGAGTGGACCGTCCCGCGACGTGGTCGTGGGACGACCTCCACCGGCTGCCGGAGCGCTCCCTGACCACCGACATCCACTGCGTCACCACCTGGTCGCGACTCGACACCTCCTTCACCGGCGTGAGCGTCGAGACGCTGCTCGAGCACACGGGCGTCGGGCAGGACGCCACGCACGTCATGGCGCGATCCCGCTCGGGCTACACCACGAACCTGCCGCTCGACGACGTCCGCCACGACCGCGCCTGGGTGGTCTGGGCCGCCGACGGCGCTCCCCTGACACCCGAGCACGGTGGTCCGGTGCGTCTGCTGGTGCCGCACCTGTACTTCTGGAAGTCCGCCAAGTGGCTGGACCGGCTCGAGCTCATGGACCACGACGAACCGGGGTTCTGGGAGCGCGGCGGGTACCACGACAGGGGCGATCCCTGGCGGGAGCAGCGCTACCAGGGCGACCCGTGAGCCACGGCGAAGGTTCCGGCTCCCGCGGCACGTCCCAGCCCGAGGTGTCGAAGGGCGTCAGGGGTTCGGCGGCGAACGGCGCAGGGCTCTGGCCCCTTGCCACCGTGCGCGAGGTCGATCACTCCCTTCCGGGCTTCGTCCGCCTCCGGCTCGACGTACCCGGGTGGCCAGGGCACCGGCCCGGCCAGCACGTCGTCGTGCGGCTGCGCGCCGCGGACGGCTACACCGCGCAACGCTCGTACTCGATCGCGTCGGCGCCGTCGGACGCGCTCGTGGAGCTGATGGTGGAGCACCTCCCCGACGGTGAGGTCTCGGGCTTCCTGCACGCCGAGCTGCGCGCGGGCGACACCGTCGAGGTCCGTGGGCCGATCGGTCGCTGGTTCGCGTGGGACGGGCGCGAGCGGGCTCTGGCCGTCGTGGGCGGTTCCGGGGTGGTGCCGGCCGTCGCGATGCTGCGGCACGCGGCCGACACCGGTGTGCGCGAGCGCATCGACGTGGTGGCGGTGGGCCGGACGCTCTCCGCCCTGCCGTACGCGGAACAGCTGCGCTCCCACGGAGCCTTCGTCGCCCTGACGCGGGAGAACCTGGACGGCCGGGTGGCCGCCCCGCCCTATCCCGACGAGGTCGCGCCGCTGCTGGACGACCTCGAGGCGGTCTTCGTGTGCGGCTCGGTCGGCTTTGTGGGCTGGGCAACGCGGCTCCTGCGCGAGCAGGCGGTGCCCGACGCGATCGTGCGAGTCGAGCAGTTCGGCGTGACGGGCTGAGTGGTCAGCGCGGTCTGAGGGCGGACCGAACGGCACGACGAGCGATCGGACCGAGGTCGTCGAGGGCCTGCGCGAGCGGCACGAGCCGCTCGAGCGCCGCCACGGAACCCCCGTCGGGTCGCGTCGGCTCGACGAGCTCGATGCCGATGAACGCCGCCGAGACGAGCTCGGCCAGCAACGACGCGTCGAGCGCCTCGCCGAGCGGCGAGCCGTCGAGCACGCCCGTCAGGGCGCGCTCGATGCGTGACGTCCAGAGACCGAGGGCCTGGCCGGTCACCTCGGCGAGCTGCGGGTTCGTCTGCGACCCGGCCAGCACCTGTCCCAGGATGGTGACGTTGCCGAGCTCCTTCTCCTGCGCATGCAGCTCCTGGGCGAGTCGGAGCAGGTCGGCGAACCCGCCGACGCCCTCGAGCCGCTGCTCGAACGCCTCCACCCGTTCGGTGGTGGAGACGAGGCAGGCTTCGGCGACGAGGGCGTCGACGCTGCCGAAGTGGTAGAAGACGAGCGCCTGGTTGAGTCCTCCGGCCGTGGCGATGGTCCGGGCCGAGACCTTGGCGATGCCGTGGGTGCGGATGGTCTGCATCGTCGCCTCCACGAGCCGGCGTCGCGTCTCGACACCGCGGGTGTCCTCAGGCACGGATCTCCTCGCGATAGGGGCGCACGGCCGCCGGGACCCCCGCACTGGTGTCGACGAAGGTCGCGCGGAACCGGCCGTGGTAACCGAAGACGGGTCCGACGACGCGGTTCTGCACGTGGACGACGATACGGAAGCACTGCGCGGCCTCGTCCCACCGCTCGTGCACGCGCGCGTCGGCGCACAGGAACGGCGGCATCCGTACCCCGACGACCCCCTCGATGAACGCCATCCGGCCGCTGGCGACGTGCAGTCCTCCTTCGGCGTCGACGTGGACGTCGAGGTGCGCTGCCACGTGCTGGTGGGTGCCGAGGTAGTCGACGATGCGCCCACGACCGGCCTCTGCGGGTCCAGCACCGGGCTCGGCGGTGTGCACCATCTGGGCGTCGAACCTGCGCCGCAGGCCTCCTGCCAGCTCGAAGGTGCGGACGAAGGTCAGGGTCTCCCGGTCGTGGTCGTCGACGTAGGCGTGGTTCTCGATCGTGAACGGGACGTCGGTGCCGGTCTCCGGGAACAGGATGTTGCGATGCGTGCCGAGTCGGAGGAACGGCACCACGGCCGGGGAGCCA
>JBQGDU010000202.1:0-1735 GCA_052039245.1 Aeromicrobium sp.
CCGAAGCTCGCCGGCGAGCGCCTCGTCGCGGAGTCCGTCGACGACTCGATCATGGAGCTCGACGAAGCCTCCTTCTGATCGACCGTCCACCTCCGACGCCCCTTCCGCTTCATCCGGGAGGGGCGTCGGTCTCTTCCGGCACGACACGGTCCGCCGGTGCCGGGTGCGCCGACAACCGGGCACGTGACGCCTATGCTCGGACCCGACCCAGGAGGCATGTCATCAGGCTCGTCAACCCGCTCTGGTACCTCGTCGCGTTCCTGCTCGCCCTCGGGGGCCAGGTGGCCGGCGTCGCGGTCGCGGCCGGGTCCTGGGACGCGGTCCGCGACGCCCCGATGGTGGGTCTCGACGAGCCGGTCGACGCCGGGGGCGGCTCGCTCGCCGTCTGGACCGACGTCGACCAGCCCGAGCGTGAGATCGCCTGCACGGCCACGCCCACGGGCGACGTCGCCGGCGACGAGCCCGAGCCCGTCGACGTCCCCGCCGCCCCGCTGGACCTCACCACGACGAGCGACGGCACCACGTGGTACCTCGTCGGCTTCCTCCTGGAGGGACGCGACCAGGTGAAGGTCGCGTGCGCGCCCGAGGACGAGGCCGGCGACAGCGCCGCGTACGCCGCGGGCGTGGCCGAGGGCGTCGAGGACCGCGCCAACGTCGGCAACGGCATCGGCTGGCTGTGCACCCTGCTCGGCATCGTCCTGGCCGCCGTCGTCTTCATGTCCCGCCGCCGAGCACGTCAGGAGCCCACCCGATGAGCACCTTGCAGACCTACGTCGACGCCTGGAGCGAGAGCGCTCACGCCGTCCTCGACCTCACCGACGAGATCGCCGAGCACGAGTGGATGCTGTCCACCGATCTGGCCGGCTGGACCGTCCACGACGTCGTCGCGCATCTCGCGCACCTCGAGGCGGTGCTCGCGGGGCAGGTCGCGGACACCGAGGTGGACGCGACTGCCGCAGGGGTCACCACCACCTACACGCAGGCCGGGGTGGAGGCGCGCCGCGGGCACGGCACGAGTGACGTCGTGGCCGAGCTGCGCGCTGCCGTCGCCGCTCGCGAGGCCGTGCTCACCGAGCTGCCCGACGACCCGAGGACGCCGGCCGACCGGACGCCCGGTTCCGCGCCGTGGACCTGGGAGACGCTGCTGCGCAACCGGGTCGTCGACATGTGGTGCCACGAGCAGGACCTGCGCCGCGCGCTCGGACGTCCCGGCGGTCTGGACTCGTCCGCGGCTCGAGTCACGGCCGGCACCTTCGCCGCGGCGCTGCCGTTCGTGCTGGGCAAGAAGGTCGCTCCACCAGCCGGCACGAGCGTCGTCTGGGACGTCACCGGAGAGATCCCGTTCGACGTCGGCGCCACGATCGACGACGACGGCAGAGCCGTCCCCGAGGCCCCGGACACACCGACTCTGCGGCTCAGGCTCTCCACGGAGACGTTCTGCCTCCTCGGCGCCGGCCGCCGCCGGCCCGAGGACCTCGCCGTCGAGGCCGACGGCGATGCCGAGCTCGCCGGCGTGGTGCTCTCGGCCATGTCCGTCACCCCCTGAGGACGGGGTGCGGGGCCGGTCAACGGCGTAGTCCGCCGAAGGAGTCGATCCGCTCGGTCCATCGCGACTGCAGCACCTCCCACTCCCGCGGGCACCCGGGGATTCTCGTACGACCCAGCCATCGGACGTCGGCGAGAAGCTCCTCCCCGCGCCGGTCCACCGCCCGGACCCAGCAGGCGTAGTCGGCGG
>JBQGDU010000203.1:0-4785 GCA_052039245.1 Aeromicrobium sp.
GCGGACTCTCCGTCGGCCAGCAGCAGCTCGTCGAGATCGCGCGCGCACTCGTCGACGAGCCGGACGTCCTGATCCTCGACGAGCCGACGGCAGCGCTCAGCGACTCAGAGATATCCCACCTGATGACCACGATGCGCCACCTCGCCCACGAACGCGGCCTGGTCGTCATCTTCGTGACGCACATCCTCCGCGAGGTCCTGGACGCCGCCGACGTCGTGACCGTCATCCGCGACGGAGTCGTGCTCTGGACCCGAGACATCGCGGAGGTCTCGTTGGGTGACCTCATCGGGGGGATCTCGCCCAACGCGCCGGCGTCGGAGCAACGGATGGCGGTCCAGGATCGAGCACCGCTGGTCGAGCTCGAGGGCTTTCGTTCCAAGCGCACCGGTCCCGTCGACCTGGTCATCGGCGAGGGCGAGATCGTCGGTCTGTTCGGCGTGCTCGGCTCGGGTCGCACCGACCTGCTCGAGACGATCGCCGGAGTGCGGACCCGCACCGGTGGCCACCTCAGGATCGCCGGTCGCCCCGTGACGCCACGGTCCCCGGGCGCCGCTGCGGCCGCCGGTGTCGCGCTCGTGCCCTCCGACCGGATGGAGCAGGCGATCTTCGGTGAGATGTCCGCGCTGGAGAACCTGCTCATGCCTCATTTCGCAGCGCTGTCCATCGGGGGCGCGCGGCGCCTGCAGGAGGAACGTCGGCTCTTTGCGGGCGCCGCGAGCGCCGTCAGGCTGAGTCCGTCGAACCCCGGGCACGAAGGTGCCTACTTCTCTGGCGGCAACGCCCAGAAGCTCGTGCTCTCACGGTGGGTCGCTGGACTCGAGCCACGGCCCGTCTCCCTTCTTCTCCTCGACGACCCGACACAGGGCGTCGACATCGGATCTCGGTACGAGATCTACGACCTGGTGCGAGGTTTCGCCGAGCACAAGGGCCGTTCCGTGGTGTTCGCCTCGAACGAGCCCGAGGAGCTGCTCGGTCTCGCCGACCGCATCGCCGTCGTCGCCAACGGCCACGTCGTGAGCGTCCGACACTCCGCTGAGCTCAACGAGCAGTCCCTGCTCCAGCTGGCGCACGAGCACTGACCACCGCCATGCATGCCCACCACCCGCGAAAGGCACGACCATGACCGCAACCATGACCGTCGAGGACCGGGAAGCCCGAGCCCGGCTCTCCCGTCAGGAGATGGCTCTCCGGGCGACCGATTGGGTGATGCCCGTCGCGACCGTGCTGCTGATGGCCTTCTTCGCCCTGAGCACAGACAAGTTCCTGACGACCCAGAACCTGTCGGCCGTGGCGACGCAGAACGCTCACACCTTCGTGGTGGCGACGGTCGCGGCGATGCTGTTGATGGCCGGCTTCGCGGATCTCTCGGTCGGCTCGGTGATGGCACTGTCCGGCGTCTGTGCCGGTCTGGTCTTCATCGACCACGGGTTCGCCGCAGGCATCGCGATCGGGGTGGTGGTGGGCCTGGCGGCAGGTCTGCTCAACGGACTGCTCATCGGCTACTGGAGCTTCTCCCCCATCGTGGTGACGCTCGGCATGCTCGCCGCCGCTCGCGGTCTCGCCCAGTTCCTGGCTCCGGGGTCGCTGTTCGGATTTCCCAAGGCCGTCGGCCAGTTCGGTGCCGGCTCGATCTTTGGGGTCTCCTACCTCGTCATCATCGCCATCATCGTCGCCGTGGGGTGCATGGTCGTGATGACCAGGCTCCCGCTCGGTCGCCACATCATCGCCACGGGCGTCAACCCGCGGGCTGCCTTCCTGACCGGGATCAACGTCAAGCGCCTCGTGTTCGCCCTCTACCTCGCGGTCGGCGTCGCGGCCGGCGTGGCAGGAGTGCTCCAGGTCGCCAGGCTGAACAGCGCGCCGTCGTCGAGCCTCGGGCTCAGCTTCGAGGTCACCGTGCTCACGGCGATCCTGCTCGGCGGCATCCCGTTCACCGGCGGCCGCGGCACCATCTGGCGTGTCGTGCTCGCCGTCTGGCTGATCGGCATGCTCCGCAACGGCCTCACGCTCATGAACGTCGGTGTCGAGGTCAGCGGCATCGTCACCGGCGTCGTCCTCATCGTCGCGGCCGGCCTGGAGGCCATCCGCTCCACCATCCGCAGGCGGATCTGACCGCAGCTCGGGCACACGTCCCGCACGAGACCCCCACGACCCCACCCAGATCGACCACCTCCCGAAGGAGAACACCATGACCTCGAACCAGACCTACACGACCGATGCCCTGACCGGGCGGACCGCCGTCGTCACCGGCGTCAACGGCGGTATCGCCGGCGCCGTCGCGAAGGCCCTGAGAGCGGTCGGCGCGACCGTCGTCGGTCTCGATCTCGGCCCGACCAGCGCCGTGGAGCTTGACCACTACGTGACCGCCGACCTGTCCGATCACGCCGCCGTCCTCGACGTGGCGGCACGCATCGAGGCAGAGATCGGCGGTGTCGACATCCTGGTCAACGCCGCCGCCGTCACCCGTCCCGGCGGCGTGCTCGAGGCCCAGGAGTCCGACTGGGACCCGGTGCTCGACATCAACTCGAAGGCCCTGTTCTTCCTGAGCCAGCAGTTCGCCAAGGGCATGGCCGAGCGTGGCCACGGCAAGATCGTGAACATCGCGTCACGCTGTGCCTACGTCGGCTACGAGAACTTCCTCTCCTACAACGCCAGCAAGGCCGCCGTCGTCGCCGTCACCAACACGATGGCGGTCGAGCTCGGCCACGCCGGAGTCTGCGTCAACGCGATCGCCCCGGGCTTCGTCATGACGCCGATGACCGCCTACATCAAGGACGATGCCGAGCTCGACGCGCGCCTGATGTCCCGCATCCCGGCGAAGCGCTACGGCGAGCCCGGTGAGGTCGGTGACCTCGTGGTCTTCCTCGCCTCGTCGGCCTCGGACTACATCAACGGCGTCACGATCCCCTTCGACGGCGGGATGTTGGTCGCGTGACCCTGCCAGTGCCGCGCACTCGCGCCTTCCGCTCACCGACCCGCTACTGGCAGGGTCCCGGTGAGCTGGCGCGCGTGGGAGCGCGTCTGGATCATCTCGGCCCCGAGGTGCTCGTCCTGCTGACCGCACGATCGGCCGCGACGCTGGCGCCGACGCTCCAGCGCGGCTGCGGCAGGCTGAGACTGCGCACGGTGCTCGTCGAGTCGTCGTGCACCGAGGAGCAGATCGGGGCCGTGGTCCGGGCCATCGACGCCGCACCGACCGACCTCGTGCTCGCCGTCGGCGGGGGAACGATCATCGACACAGCCAAGGCGGCTGCGCACCGCACGGATCGCCGGGTCGCCGTCGTGCCGACCGTCGCCTCGACGGACGCCCCCACGGCCGCTGCCGCCGTGATCTACGACGACGCCGGCGCGGTCGAGTCGATCGAGACCTATCCCTGGGGCCCCGACGCGGTCCTGGTCGACACCGACGTGATCGCGGCAGCGCCGCCGCACTTTCTCGTCTCCGGCTTCGGGGACGCGATGGCCACCTGCTACGAGGCACGAGCCTGCGCAGCAGCAGGCGTCGACGTCCTCGCGGGCGGCGTCGTGACGGCTGCCGGCCTCGCGATCGCGCAGGCGTGCCGATCGACGCTGCTGACGCACGCCGTGGAGGCCATCGCCTACGTCCGCGACGGTGGCGCCGGACGACCGGCGTTCGAGGCCGTCGTCGAGGCGAACACGCTGTTGAGCGGTCTGGGCTTCGAGAGCGGCGGACTGGCCGGCGCGCACGCCCTGCACAACGGACTCAAGCCGTTCGCGGCGCACGACGCCCTGCACGGCGAGCTGGTCGCCTACGGGCTGCTGGTGCATCTCGCGCTGCTCGACGACCAGGTGGGCCTGGAAGAGGTCCTCTCCTTCAACCAGGCCGTGGGGCTGGCGACCCGCGCGAGCGATCTCGCGATCGACGTCCACGAGGCCGACGTGCTGGAGCGCATCGCCGACCGGGCCTGCAGCTCCGAGGACTCGATGGTGAACATGCCGGTCCCTGTGGCACCAGCCGACGTGATCTCGGCGATCGCCCGGGTCGAGTCCATGGCGGGTGCACGATGACCGAACCGATGGTGCTCGTGATCGACATCGGCACCTCGTCCGTCCGAGCCACTGTGGTCGACCTGACCGGGGGCTTCACCGTTCATGCCAGCCGACCGTTGGCTCTGCAGAGCTCGGAACCGGGTGCAGCGGAACAGCTCGCCGAGGACTGGTGGTCCGGCGTCGTCGGCGCGGTCAACGAGGTGATGTCTGGCGACGTGTCGGTGGCCGCGGTGACCGTGACGAAACAGCAGATCAGCACGGTGCCGATCGACGCCGGCGGTGATCCTCTGGCTCCCGCGATGTTGTGGATGGACCAACGGCCCGGCCCACTCCTGGAGGGCCTGTCGCCCTCGATCGGGGACCGTCTGCTGCGTTCGACCGGCATGCCCCTCTCGAGCTCGTGGTCCGTCGCGAGGCCGCTGTGGTGGCGCGACCAGTCCCCTGACGTGTTCGCCGGCGCCGAAGCATTCCTGACCGTCGATGCGTTCGTGTACGAGCGCCTCTGTGGACGCCGGGTGACGGATCCGACTAACGCCTGCTTCTCCATCATGGACATCACGACCGACAAGTACGACGTCGATCTCGCGGCAGCCATCGACCTCGACCCGTCCCGGCTGGCGGAGATCGCGCCGTCGGCGAGCCAGGTCGGCGTCGTCTCCGACCGAGCGGCCCGAACCACAGGAATTCCCTCCGGGACGCCCGTGGTGCTGTCCGGGAGCGACCAGCCGTGCGCCGCCATCGGCATGGGCGTCACACGGTCCGACCAGGTGGGGG
>JBQGDU010000204.1:0-7540 GCA_052039245.1 Aeromicrobium sp.
GCCGGCTCCCTGCGCTGAACCGCTCCGGCGCACCGGCCCCTCGTCCTCGGGACCGGTAGCGTGGACGCGAACGCACCAGCCACGAGGGAGACCCATGCGCGCACCCAAGCAGGACGCCGTCACCATCTCGCAGCCGGCCGACGCCGTCTTCACGGCGGCGCTCGGCGTCGCCCAGAACACCAAGAACCTGCGCATCCTCGCGGTGCACAACGAGGGTCGCAAGCTCGTCCTGCGCGAGAAGCCCAAGATGTCCAACCCCAAGTTCCTGCAGCTGTGGGTGGTGGAGAGCGGTGGCGCGTCTGAGCTGCGCGTCGTCGTCGGGACGGATCCGCGCTCGCCGAAGGCGCTGCTCGACGGCCGGGCCAACGGCAAGTTCCTGCAGAGCTTCGTCGACAGCGTCAACGGTGCGCTCGACGGCAGCGCACCGGCACCGGTGACGCCGGTCGCCAACCACTACGTCCAGAAGAAGGACGAGGTGCCGTGGGAGGACCCGGAGCAGGATCCGCAGATCGAGCTCGACGGCAACCTCCTGGCGATGTACGGACTCTGAGCGGCGGGCCCCGGACGCCGGTTCACGTGTCCGTCACGTGCCCGCCGTACGCTCGTGGGGTGAACTGGAACGACTACGACGTCGCACTGTTCGACCTCGACGGTGTCATCACGCCGACGGCCGAGGTCCACATGCGCGCCTGGGCCCAGATGTTCAACGACTTCCTCGAGAGCCGTGAGGGTCAGGACCCCTACTCCGACGACGACTACTTCGAGCACGTCGACGGCAAGCCGCGCTACGACGGCGTGCGCGACTTCCTGACGTCGCGCGGCCTCGAGCTGCCCGAGGGCACACCCGACGACGATCCGTCGGAGGAGACCGTCGGCGGGCTCGGCAACCGCAAGAACGTGGTCTTCGAGGAGATCCTCGAGCGTGACGGCGTGCAGGCCTATCCGGGGTCGGTACGTCTGGTCGAGAAGCTCGAGGCCGACGGCGTCCCGATGGCGAACGACTCCAGATCGCGCAACGCTCCCAAGGTGCTGGAAGCGGCCGGGATGCTCGAGCACTTCCGGATCATCGTCGATGGCAACGTCGCCGGGGAACGGCAGCTCGCCGGCAAGCCCGCGCCGGACACCTTCCTGTACGCCGCCCAGCAGCTGGGTACCGAACCGGCTGGCGCTGTCGTGCTGGAGGACGCTGTGAGCGGGGTGGCCGCCGGCCGCGCTGGACGCTTCGGACTCGTGGTGGGCGTCGACCGCGGGGTGGGCGCGGACCGCCTCACCGAGCACGGTGCCGACGTCGTGGTGCAGGACCTGGAGGAGCTGCTGTGATGGTTCCTCTCGACATGCCGCCGGAGGGCCTCGACGGGAGCGGGCTCGGCCCGTCGCACGAGGCCCCGCAGGTGCACGACTTCCTCGACCGGTCGCGCTTCCCGGCCGATGAGTGGCGCCTCACCGAGCAGCGCCACGACCCCGACGACCTCGGCGTCACCGAGACGATCTTCTCCGTCGGCAACGGCTACCTCGGCATGCGCGGCAACGTCGAGGAGGGTCGCGACGCGCACACGCACGGCACGTTCGTCAACGGGTTCCACGAGACGTGGCCGATCCAGCACGCCGAGGAGGCGTTCGGCTTCGCCCGCGTCGGACAGACGATCGTCAACGCTCCGGACGCCAAGATCATCCGGCTCTACGTCGACGACGAGCCGTTGCTGCTGACCGTGGCCGACCTGCTGGAGTACGAGCGGAGCCTCGACCTGCGCGACGGCGTGCTCCGCCGGCACCTGCTGTGGCGCACCCCGTCCGGCAAGCGGGTGCGCATCGACTCCACCCGCATGGTGAGCCTGACGCAGAAGCACCTCGCCGTCATGACGTTCGAGGTCACGCTCCTCGACGACGCCGCCCCCGTCGCGATCTCCTCGCAGATCCTGAACCGTCAGGACGGCGAGGACGAGTACCACGTGCGCAGCAAGGCCATGGGCGAGGGCGCCGACCCCCGCAAGGCCGAACAGTTCGACCGGCGGGTCCTCGTGCCGCAGGAGCAGCGTGGCGACGACGAGACCGGCTGCGTTGCGCTGGGCTTCCGGTGTGCCGAGAGCGGCATGACGCTCGCCGTGATGGCCGAGCACGAGCTGGAGACGGCGAACGACCACGAGCGCCGGGTGATCGTCGGAGAGGATCTCGCCAAGACGACGTACCGGGTCTCGGCGGAGCCGGGCGTGCCGATCCGGCTGACCAAGACGGTCGCGTACCACACGTCGCGAGGGGTGCCCTCGCGCGAGCTGCTCGACCGGTGCCGCCGCACCCTGGAGCGTGCGGGGGAACAGGGCGTGCCCGAGCTGTGGTCCGAACAGCGCGCCTGGTTCGACGCGTACTGGGCTCGGGCCGACGTCGTCGTCCCGGGCCAGCCGGAGGTGCAGCAGGCCGTCCGGTGGAACCTGTTCGCCCTCGCGCAGGCGTCGGCCCGCGCGGAGGGGCAGGGCATACCCGCCAAGGGGGTGTCCGGATCCGGCTACGGCGGGCACTACTTCTGGGACACCGAGGTGTACGTCATGCCGTTCCTGACGTACACGACGCCGTCAGCGGCGCGCAACGCCCTGCGCTTCCGGTACTCACTGCTCGACGCGGCGCGTCGGCGGGCCGCCCAGATGGCGCAGAAGGGTGCGCTCTTCCCGTGGCGGACGATCAACGGCGAGGAGGCGTCGGCCTACTACGCGGCGGGCACGGCGCAGTACCACATCGACGCCGACATCTCCTATGCGTTGAGCCAGTACGTCGGGGCGACCGGCGATGTCGAGTTCCTCGACCGCGAGGGCATCGACATCTTCGTCGAGACCGCGCGACTGTGGGCCGATCTCGGGTTCTGGCGCACCCGGGAGGGCGGGACGTTCCACATCCACAGCGTCACCGGCCCCGACGAGTACACGACGGTCGTCAACGACAACCTCTTCACCAACGTCATGGCGCGCTTCAACCTGCGTCGCGCCGCCGAGGCCGTCCGGACGTTGCAGGACGTGGACCCCGAGGCGTACGCCGCGATGGTGCGCCGACTCGACCTCCGCGAGGAGGAGGTGGAGGAGTGGGGGCGCGCCGCCCGCGGCATGGCCATCCCGTTCGACGAGCACCTCGGAATCCACCCGCAGGACTCGCACTTCCTCGAGCGGGAGATGTGGGACCTCGACCACACGCCTCTGGACAAGCGGCCGCTGCTGCTGCACTACCACCCGCTGGTCATCTACCGGTTCCAGGTGCTCAAGCAGGCCGACGTCGTGCTGGCGCTGTTCCTGCAGGGCGAGGACTTCACGCCTGCGCAGAAGCGCGCCGACTTCGAGTACTACGACCCGATCACCACGGGGGACTCGACGCTCTCGGCGGTGGTGCAGTCGATCATCGCCGCCGAGGTCGGCTATCACGACCTCGCGTACCGGTACTTCCTGTCGGCGTTGTTCGTCGACCTCGCCGACCGGCACGGCAACACGAGCGACGGTGTGCACGTGGCCTCCACGGGTGGCGTCTGGAGCGCGCTCGCCTCGGGCTTCGGGGGCTTCCGGGACCTCGGCGCCGGGCAGTGGTGCCTCGACCCTCGTCTGCCCGACGCGTGGGAGGCGCTCACGTTCCGGCTCACCCTGCGTGGCACCCGGGTGCGGGTGACGGTGCGTCAGGAGGAGCTCGAGCTGGTGGTGGAGGACGGTGACGGCCGGCTCGCGTTCGACGTGCGAGGCGCCGAGGTCGTCGTCGCACCGGGCGACCCCGCCACGGTCCCGCTGAAGGGCCAGGGCCCGCGGCTCGAGGGTGAGCCGTCGGACCCCGCTGGCGCACGGCGCTCCGACGGCACCGTGATCACCTCGATCGTCCCCGGCCCCTGAGCGCCGCTGGGAGTGTCCCGCGCAAGCGGGAGGTGCTCCCAGGCCAGCGGGGTGGACCGAGCCTCGATGGTCGTATCGAGACCAGGTCCTGATCGAGGGGACCTCGTCGGGTCAGCCCTCGCGGATGGTCATGGACGCGAGCCGGTCGCCGGCCACCTCGAAGGCGAAGCTCGAGAGGCCGTTGGCGTGGTTGCTGCGCCAGTCGCCGACCACCGTGACGGTGGTGCCGTCCACGGTCACCTGCTGCGGCGTCAGCGTGCCCTGGGAGCCGATGAACTCCTTGTCGCTCCAGCCCTTGATGGCGTCACGACCGCTGAAGACGCGGCCCCAGTCGTCGACGAAGCCGTCGTCGGTGAACGCCTGGAGGAAACCGTCCTCGTCGTGGCGGTTGACCGTCTCGACGAAGGACGCGACGGGCTCGGGAATCTGTTCAGTCATGCTCTGCTCCTGACTCTCAGCGGGTCGTGTACCCGCCGTTGGCGAAGATGGTCTGGCCGGTGATCCACCAGCCGTCGGTGGCGAGGAAGTCCACGATGGGCGCGATGTCCTCGATCTTGGTCAGCTGGCCACCCATCGCCTGGGACTTGTGGAACTCGACGCGCTCGGGCGTCTCCTCCCCGTAGAAGAATGGCGTGTCCATCGGCCCCGGCGCCACTGCCGTCACGGAGATCCCGCGGTCGGCGAACTCCTTGGCGGCTGCCCGCGTGAAGTGCTCCACGGGCGACTTGCCGCCGGCGTAGGTGGAGTAGCCGTCGGTGAAGGCCGCGAGCAGCGAGGTCACGATCGTGATGACCTTGCCGCTGTCGGCGACGTGCCGTCCGGCCTCCTTGATGAAGAAGTAGGCGGCCTTGGCGTTGATGTCGAACATCGCGTCGTACTCGTCCTCGGTGGTCTCCGCGATCGGCTTGCGCAGCACCTTGCCGACGGTGTTGACCGCGACGTCCACGGTGCCGAGTGCAGCCTCGGCGTCGACGAAGAGCCGGGCGACGTTCTCGGGGACGGTGAGGTCGCCGCTGAGCAGCACCCCTCGACGTCCGGCGGCCTCCACCGCGGCCAGCGTCTCCTCCGCGTCCGATCGGCTGCTCTCGGAGGTGTAGTGGAGGGCGACGTCCGCGCCGGCCTCGGCTGCCCGGCGGCTGATGAGGCCGCCGAGGTTCTTGCCGCCTCCGGCGACGAGGACGACCTTCTCGGTGAACGGGTAGGTAGTCATGGTGCTCCTGTCGGTCTGATCCAGCATTGTGTATCGACGATACACGGTACTGTAGCAATGTGACACCGGAGCAGACCAGCGATACACGGACCCGCCTCCTCGAGGCCGCTGCCGAGCTCATCGCCGAGTCGCCGGGACAGGACGTGCCGCTACGTGCGATCTGTGAGCGCGTGGGGGTGCGGCTGTCGACGCTGTACCACTACTTCGGCAGCAAGGAGGGGCTCCTGGAGAAGGTGGTCGAGCACGGCTTCGACCTCTACCTGGGCGTCAAGGGTTCGGGCGAGAGCAGCGGCGACCCGGTGCAGGACCTGCGCGACGGGTGGGACGCCCACGTCGAGTTCGGTCTGGAGCACCCCGGCTTCTACGCGTTGATGTACGGACAGGTGGCCCCGGGCAGCCGACCGGCCGCGCAGGAGCGCCCGACCGCGATGCTGCTCGACCTGATGGCACGCATCGACGAGCAGGAACGTCTGGTCGTCCCACCCGCTCAGGCAGCCGCCCACGTCCTCGCTGCCAACGTCGGCGTGACGCTGCGCCAGATCGTCCTCGACGAGCCGGACCCGGAGCTCTCCGCCGCGGTGCGCGAGGGGACGATCGCTGCGGTGACGGGCGTCGGCCGCACCGACCCCGACGCCCTGCCCGACGTCGCGCGGGAGCTCCTCGGCCTCCTGCCCGCGGACGGTGGCGGTCTCGGCAAGGAGGAGTCCGCGCTGCTGCGGGCCTGGCTGCTGAGGCTCTCGGGCGCGTGAGGGAGGGGGCCCGGAGCGAGCCTCATGCGTCGGTGGCGACCGAGACGATGAGCTCGCGCTCGGCCTTGTGCTCATCGGTCGTCAGGGAGCAGTCCTCGACCGTCGACGCCGGGAGCGAGCGCGTCGAAGGAGTCCGTGCGCCACGGCGTGCGGTGGAACGCCCCGTCGGTCACCGTGCGCAGACCGACGTCGGCACGGAGAGCGGAGGACGTCGCGGACGGCGACGTCCTGCGCGTCAAGGGCGCTCCTCACCGAGTGACGGCCCGCAGCGGCAGCCCGTCGCGGGCCCCTGATCTCCGAGGGGTCGGAGTCGTAGACTGTTGCGGTGCTGATCGTCAGGTACGAGCTCTCGGACGGAACGCTCGGGGAGGACATGGTCCTCGCCGGGCAGAAGTGGACCTTCGGGCGGCCCGGGGGTGACGAACCGCCCACGGTCGGCGTCGACGACCCTCGTGTGAGCCGCACGGCGCTCGTGATCCGCGACAGCGGTCCTGGCCCGGTCGTGTTCCGCGGGCAGCGCGGCGAGCAGGCGAACGTGGCCCTCCGCTCGGTCGATGACTCCGTGGAGTGGCTCGACGAGGGCACCGCGGGCAACCTGACCGCTCAGGCGCGCCGGGTGGAGCTCTACCTCGGGGAGGAGCACGTCATCACGCTCGAGGTCGAGTTCAGCGACCGTCCGAGCGTCGTGGAGCGTCAGCACCAGGTCGACGACGCGCTGGAGGCGTCGTTCGAGCAGCCGGTGCAGTGAGCCCACGTCGATGAGTGTCTCCCCGGCGTTCGTCGCCGCTCTGCCGAAGGCCGAGCTGCACGTCCACCACGTCGGCTCGGCGTCCGTGGCCACCGTCGCGCAGCTCGCGGCGCGGCACCCCGACTCGCCGGTTCCGCAGGACCCCGCACGGCTGGCCGAGTACTTCGAGTTCCGCGACTTCGCGCACTTCATCGAGGTCTACCTGTCGGTCGTGGACCTTCTGCGCACCCCCGAGGACCTCTGGACGTTGACGCACGAGGTCGGGCGCGACCTCGCGGCGCAGAACGTCCGCTACGCCGAGCTCACGTTGACCCCGTACACCTCGATCGTGCGGGGGATCGCCGCCGAGGCGTACTGCGAGGCCGTCGAGGACGCGCGCCTCGCCGTCGAGCGCGACCACGGGGTCGTCCTGCGCTGGTGCTTCGACATCCCCGGTGAGTCCGGTGTGCCGGCCGCCGACGTCACCCTCGACACCGCGCTGCGGCTGCGTCCCGACGGACTGGTGAGCTTCGGTCTCGGGGGCCCGGAGATCGGCGTGCCGCGCGCCCAGTTCCACCCGCACTTCGACGCCGCGCGTGCCGCGGGCCTGCACAGCGTGCCCCACGCCGGGGAGTCCACCGGGCCGGAGACCGTGTGGGACGCCGTGCGGCTCCTGGGAGCGGAGCGCGTCGGGCACGGCATCGCCGCCGCGCGGGACCCCGAGCTCATGGCTCACCTCGCCGCGGAGCGCATCGTGCTCGAGGTGTGCCCGACGTCGAACGTCCGCACTCGGTCCGTGCCGTCACTCGCCGAGCACCCCTTGTCGACGCTCGTCGATGCGGGCGTCCCGGTCACGATCAGCTCCGACGACCCCCCGATGTTCGCCACCACCCTCACCGACGAGTACCTGGTGGCCGCCGACCTGCTGGGTCTCGACGAGGCCGGGGTCATCGCTCTCGCGCGGGCCTCGGTGGACGCGTCGTTCGCTCCTTCCGACGTC
>JBQGDU010000205.1:0-4841 GCA_052039245.1 Aeromicrobium sp.
GGAACGGGACGATCTCGGCGTCGCAGAACTGGCGGGCGAGGCGGCGGAAGCCGGCCTGCTCCTCGGTGAGGCTCAGATCCATGGGGCGCACGCTACTGCCTGGTGACGTTTCGGTTGCGTTGTGCCGTTCCGGTCATGACGGCGGTCGCAGCGACGTAGCGTGGGAGCACGGGAGGAACGCATGAGGATCGCGATCGGGCGCGAGGGCCGGCGGCTCGGGCTGCTGACGGTGGCCGTGGCGCTGCTGGGCGGGTTCGTCGCCGCCGTGACCACCGAGGGCGCCCACGCCGAGGACGGCCCGTTCTCCCGTGGCATCGTCGTCGTCGGCGACTCGATCACGGCGCGCTACACCGACGACGTCGGCGCGCCGGACCAGGGCTGGTGGAGCTTCGTCGGTCGGCACTTCGACACCGAGGTACGCACGTTCGCGCAGTCCGGATCGGGATACCAACGGCCCGGGATGCGCTGCACCGGTGACGTCTTCGGCGACCGCACCGCGGCGTTCGAGGCGGAGGCGCCGTCGGTCTTCATCATCGAAGGCGGCCGCAACGACTGGGCCACCTGCCGGAACGGGCGACACGTGCGCTCCACCGACGCCGCCGTCCAGGACGCGGTCGTCTCCTACCTGCGACTCGCCAAGCAGCAGCTGCCGGAGGACACACGCATCGTCGTGCTCGGACCTCCGTGGGGTGAGCTCGACCCGTGGGAGATGCGACGCGTCACCTCGATCGTCCGGACCGCGACGATGCGCGAGGGTCTGGAGTACGTCGGCACGCGGGGGACGCTCGATCAGCCCGGGCGCACCGACGACGGCGTGCACCCGACACGGAGCGGCACCACGGCGCTCGCCGACCGCGTCGTCGCCGCGCTCTCCCCGCCGGCTCCCTGATCCGCAGGAGCGTGCGAGGAGTCGGGTTCCCGCCTCAGGCCAGGGCGTCCGCCACGTGGGGAGCGATGCGGCGCAGCGCCTCCCCCCGGTGGCTGATGCGGTCCTTCTCCTCCCGGCTCAGCTCGGCCGTGCTGACGTCGTGTCCGTCGGCGGCGAACAACGGGTCGTAGCCGAAGCCACCGGCCCCGCGCTCCTCGTGGAGCACTCGACCGGTCATGTCCCCCAGCTCGACGATCTCGGCACCGCCGGGGACGCACAGGGCCACGGCGCAGCGGAAGCGAGCCGTGCGACGCTCGTCCGGCACCTCCGCCAGCTGGCCGAGCAGCAGCCGGTTGTTCGTCGCGTCCACGGCGACCCGCTCGGCGTCCGCACCGGCCAGCCCACCGGACCACCGGGCGGAGAGGACCCCAGGCATGCCGTTGAGCGCGTCGACGCACAGGCCCGAGTCATCGGCGAGCGAGGGCATGCCCGTGGCCGCGAGACACGCGCGGGCCTTGATGAGCGCGTTGCCCTCGAACGTCGCCTCGGTCTCTGCGGGCTCAGGGTACGAGACGACGTCGGCCAGCCCGAGCACCTCGACGCCCGGGACGAGGGGGCTGAGGATGCGTTGCAGCTCGGCGAGCTTCTTGGCGTTGTTGGACGCCAGGACCACCTGGGCCATCAGACCCCGAGTGCCGCGTGCTGCAGGGCCGTGAGGTCCGCGCAGCCCTTCTCGGCGAGGGCGAGGAGCGAGTCGAGCTCGGCACGGTCGAACGGAGCGCCCTCGGCGGTGCCCTGCACCTCGATGAAGGATCCACCACCGGTCATCACGACGTTCATGTCCGTCTCCGCCCGGACGTCCTCGACGTACGGCAGGTCCAGCATGGGGGTGCCGTCGACGATCCCGACGCTGACGGCAGCGACCGACTGCACGAGCGGCTCACCCGCGAGGGCACCCTTCTCACGCAGGTGCGAGACGGCGTCGACGAGCGCCACGTAGGCCCCGGTGATGGCCGCGGTGCGCGTGCCACCGTCGGCCTGCAGGACGTCGCAGTCGATCGTGATGGTGTTCTCGCCCAGGGCCGAGTAGTCGATGGCTGCTCGCAACGATCGGCCGACCAGTCGGGAGATCTCGTGCGTGCGTCCCCCGATCCGACCCTTGACGGACTCACGGGACGAACGGTCGTGGGTGGCCTGCGGCAGCATCGCGTACTCCGCGGTGACCCAGCCGAGACCAGAGCCCTTGCGCCAGCGCGGGACACCCTCCTGAGCGCTCGCGGCACACAGGACCCGGGTCTTGCCGAACTCCACGAGGCACGAGCCCGGAGCGTGGTCCAGCCACTGCCGGGTCAGGGTCACGGGGCGGAGCTGGTCGACGGCGCGGCCGTCCTCGCGGGAGGTCATGGCCGGAGTCTAACGACGCCCTTCAGACCGGTTCGGACGCCCCGAAACACCCCGTAACGGTCCGCGCCCGGACCGAACATGAGAAACTACTGAGCGGAGCCGACGCCGGGGACCCCCCGCCCCGACCCGTCCACACCGCGGATTCTCGGTGTGGACGGACATCGAAGCGCCGGTCCGCGCATCGAGAGGAGTGGACCGTATCCACCCAGTGATCCAGGCAGAGGACGTCTACAAGGTCTTCGGACGACGACCCGAGCGAGGTGTGGAACGGCTCCGCGAGGGGACCGACCGTGCGGTCCTGCGCGAGGAGGGCCTCACCGCCGCCGTCATCGACGCGTCGTTCGACGTCGCCGAGGGCGAGATCTTCGTCGTCATGGGCCTGTCCGGCTCCGGCAAGTCCACGCTCATCCGCATGGTGAACGGCCTCCTGACCCCCACCGCGGGCTCACTCGTGGTGAGCGGCAGCGACGTCGCTCAGCTGCGCGGCAAGGAGCTGCGCGAGCTGCGGCGCGAGAAGGTCAGCATGGTCTTCCAGCACTTCGCGCTGCTCCCGCACCGCACCGTCGGCGAGAACGCCGCGTACGGTCTCGCGGCCCAGGGCGTCAACCGCGCCGACCGTGAGAAGCGGGCCGAGGAGGCGCTCGGCATGGTCGGCCTCGGCGGCTGGGGCGGGTACCGCCCCGACGAGCTCTCCGGTGGCATGCGTCAGCGTGTCGGCCTGGCTCGAGCACTCGCCGCCGGCACGGACGTGATGCTGATGGACGAGGCGTTCAGCGCCCTCGATCCGTTGATCAGACGCGAGATGCAGGACCAGCTGGTCGACCTGCAGCACCAGCTCGGCAAGACGATCCTGTTCATCACCCACGACCTCAACGAGGCCATGCGTCTCGGCGACCGCATCGCGATGATGCGTGACGGTCGCATCGTGCAGGTCGGCACGGCGGAGCAGATCCTCAACGACCCCGCCAACGACTACGTGGCCCAGTTCGTGCAGGACGTCGACCGCACCCGAGTGCTCACGGCCTCAGCCGTCATGGAGCCGCCCGTCGCCGTGCTCGGCGCCGAGCAGGGCCCTCGCGCCGCTCACAAGCTCATGCGTGAGCACCAGACGTCGGCGCTCATGGTGGTCAACCGCTCGCGTGTCCTGCAGGGCGTGGTCTACGAGCAGGAGGTCGCCGAGGCGGTCACCCAGGGCATCGACGCGATCGGATCGCTGGTTCGTTCAGCCACCGTGGTCGAGCCCGACACCCTGCTCGCCGACCTGTTCGGTGCCGCGGTGGAGAACCCCGCGCTCGCGGTCGTCGACTCCGGAGGGCGGCTGAGTGGTGTCATCCCCCGGGTCACCTTGCTGAGTGCGCTCGTCGAACCGTCGACCGACGATCAGCCCGCCAGTGCACAGACGGAGGCGCTCGCATGACGACCACATCCCTGCGCGCCGAGAGCGAGCTCATCCCCCGCCTCGACGTGGGTGAGTACATCGAGACCGGGTTCCAGTGGGTGAAGGAGAACCTCGGCAGCTTCTTCCAGGCGATCCGCGACATCCTCGACGGCGCCGTCAACGGTCTGTCCGACCTGCTCAACACGCCCGACGCGCTGCTCCTGGCGGTGCTCTTCGCGCTGCTCGCCTGGCTGGTGAAGGACATCAAGTTCGGGCTGCTCGCGTTGGTCATGCTCGTCTTCGTCATCGGCGTCGACCAGTGGGAGAACGCCATGGACACGCTGTCCATGGTGCTCGTGGCCACGATCGTCGCCCTGGTCATCGCGATACCGCTCGGCATCATGGCTGCGCGTTCGGCACGCGTGAGCGCCGTGGTGCGTCCGATCATGGACCTCATGCAGACGATGCCGGCCTTCGTGTGGCTGGTGCCGGTCGTCTCGCTGTTCAGCATCGGCGTGGCACCGGGCGTCGTCGCCACCGTCATCTTCTGCCTGCCGCCGGGCGTGCGTCTCACCGAGCTCGGCATCCGAGGCGTCGACAGCGAGGTCGTGGAGGCCGGGCACTCCTTCGGCAGCTCGCCGTGGCAGATCTTGCGCGGCATCCAGATCCCTCTGGCAATGCCCACGATCATGGCCGGCGTCAACCAGGTCATCATGCTGGCCCTGTCCATGGCGGTCATCGCCGGACTCGTGGGCGCTCCAGGCCTGGGCGCCGCTGTGGCGACGTCGATCGCCCGCATCGACATCGGGCTCGGCTTCGAGGCCGGTCTGTCGGTGGTGGCCCTGGCCATCTTCCTGGACCGGCTCACCGCCGCCGTCGGGCAGCGCGGTCCTGGTGCGGGCAAGCGACGCCTGGACGTTCTGCGTCGCAAGAAGAACCCCGTCGCCGCCGGCGCCACGGCTGCCGCAGCGACGGACTCGGCATCGAGCTGAGACCCAGTTGTCCCGGCCCGTCCCCCCGGCGGGCCGTCCATCACAATGAAGGGAACACCATGAAGCGCACGACGACTCGCCGAGGCGGCTTGGTCGCCGCAGCCGCTGCAGCGGTCCTGGCCCTGACAGCCTGCGGATCCGGAGGCTCCGACGGCGGAGACGGCGAGGGTGGCACGGTCAACCTCGGCATCCTGCCGGC
>JBQGDU010000206.1:0-9935 GCA_052039245.1 Aeromicrobium sp.
CCCCTCGAGAGCGGCGAGACGCTGCTCGACCGCGTCCTGGGTCGGGTTCATGATCCGGGTGTAGATGTTGCCCGGCTCGGCGAGGCTGAACAGGTCGGCGGCGTGCTGGGTGTCGCGGACCTGGTCCGACGTCGTCTGGTAGATCGGCAGTGCTCGGGCGCCCGTGGTCGGGTCCGGCTCCTGGCCGGCGTGGATCTGCTTGGTCTCGAACGACCAGTTCTCGCTCATGCGTGCTCCTGGAGTGCGGGGATGAGGGAAGCGTGACCCCACCGTGACACCATGCGACGCATCGTGGGCAGACGTCTCGTCATGCGGACGTCAGGAGGCGAGGTCGTAGTCCTCGAGAGGGAAGCTGCCGGCCTCGCGGAACGCGTTGAGCGTGGACGTGGGACGCAGGAGCGTCGCCTCGCCGTGCTGGTTGAAGTAGTAGCTGCGCGACGTCGCGCAGCTGCCCTGGGTGAAGACCGAGTCGTCGAGTCGGTCGGTCATCCGCGCGAGGAAGCGCGCGTTGGCCTCCTCGGTGACCTCGAACGTCGACGCCCCGCGGTGGTCCATCTCGCGCAGCAGCCGGTCCATGTGCCGCATCTGCGACTCGATCGTCGTGAAGTAGGAGAGTCCGGAGTAGGAGTACGGGCTGTTGAGCGAGAAGAAGTTCGGGAACCCGGGCACGCTCACACCCTCGTAGGCCTGGAACCGCGACGTCCGCCAGAACTCGCCGAGGTCCTTCCCTGCGCTCCCGACGATGCGCAGCGCCGGGAAGTTCGTGTCCCACAGGTTGAAGCCCGTCGCGAGCACGAGAGTGTCGATCTCGTGCCGCGTCCCGTCCGTCGTGACGACCGCGTGAGGTTCGATGCGCTCGATGGGCGTCGTCTCGAGGGTGACGTCCGGGCGGTTGAACGTCGGGAAGTAGGTGTTGGAGAACGTGGGTCGCTTGCAGCCGAAGGTGTAGTCCGGGGTGAGCCGGCGACGCACCTGCGGGTCGTGGACCTGGCGACGGAGGTGCCGGGTGGCGAGACGTTCGGCACCGCGGTTGAACAGGGACAGGCGGCGGTACTTCAGCACGCCGGTCACCATGATGGCCTCCAGCACCGCCGAGCCGGCCGCGCGGGCGAGGCGCTGAGTCAGCGGCACCTTGGCGTACAGACCCTGCAGGAGCTCGGGAACCTTGCCGTCGAGCTTGGGCGTCACCCAGATGGCGGTGCGCTGGAAGACCGTCAGGTGCTTCGTGAGGGGGCGATCTCGGGAACCAGCTGCACGGCCGTCGCACCCGTGCCGATGACGGCGACGCGCTCGTCGGTGAGGTCGTGACCCTCGTCCCAGTCGGCAGTGTGCAGGACGGTGCCGGCGAAGTCGTCGACCCCGGGGATGTCGGGCCTGCGGGGCTGGGAGAGGAAGCCCGTGGCGGTCAGCAGGAAGCGTCCGTGGACCTGCTCGCCGTCGCGCGTCGTGACGGTCCAGTGCCGGGCCTCCTCGTCCCACCGCGACTCCTCGACCACGACGCCGAACCGCATGAACCGGCGCAGGTCGTACTTCTCGGCCACGTGCAGGGCGTACCGCTTCAGCTCCGTGCCGGGCGCGTACAGCCGCGACCAGTAGGGATTCGGCTCGAAGGAGTAGGAGTACGTCGCGGACGGGATGTCCACGGCGAGACCGGGGTAGCGGTTGACGTGCCAGGTGCCCCCGAGGTCGTCCTCGCGCTCCAGGATGACGAGGTCGTCGAGGCCGCGACGACGCAGCGCGATGGCGGCGCCCATGCCCCCGAATCCCGCACCGACGATCACGGCGTCGTGGACGGTCTGTGCTGCGGCCATGGGTCGCTCCTATTTCAGATACTGACGGTATGTGAATCAGTGAAGCGCAGGACGGGTGGGGTGCGCAACCCCGCCCGTGGGTCGGTCGGGAGCGGTGCGGAGCTGGCCTCGATACGCCGGGACTCCGCTCGTTCCTCGCTGGTCCCGGCTACTCGACCAGCGAGAGAGGTGCGCGTTCCTCGCTGGTCCGGTGGGAGGTGGTCGGGTCTCGCTGGTCCGGTGGGAGGTGGTCGGGCCTCGCTGGTCCGGTGGGAGGTGGTCGTGCCTCGCTGATCGAGTAGGCGAAGGGAGCGAGGGACGAGCGATCCTTCGCCGTATCGAGATCAGGCCTGCGAGAGAGCCCGGCGGACCACTGGGTGGCGGTCGCTCAGGTCATCGAGAACGGCTGCGCCGTGGACTCCAGGACGCTGAGCCACAGGTCACCGTCGGGATGCACGCTGTGCGAGCGGCTGGTCACGAGGGGGATCGGCACGTGCACGAACCGGTGCCGGCGACGACCGACGACGAGGTCGGTGCGCCCGGACATCGCGGCGTGGACGGCCGTCTGGGCGAGCCGGGCGCAGTAGACGGAGTCCGACGCGTCGGCCGCCACCGAGCGGATCTGGTAGCCGGGGTTGACGTAACGCATCGTGAGCGGCAAGTCGACCCGGTCGAAGTGCTCGGCGATCGCGGCTCGCAGGTGTCCTGCGATGTCTCCCAGCACGGTGTTTCCGGAGGCGTCGGTGACCTCCGACGCGGCCAGCAGGTCCTGGCCCGCGCCCTCGGCGAGCACGATGACGGCGTTGCCGCGCTCGCGCACTCGCTTCTCCAGCAGTGTGAGCAGGCCGTTCCCGCCCTCGAGGCCGAACGGGACCTCCGGGATGAGCACGAAGTCGGCGTCGTGGTTGGCGAGCGCGGCGTAGCAGGCGATGAATCCCGCGTGCCGACCCATGACCTGCACGAGTCCGACGCCACCCACCGCGGCCTCGACCTCGATGCGTGCGGCCTCGATGGACGCGGCCGCCTGCCCGAACGCGGTGGCGAAGCCGAAGCTCTGCCCGATGAGCGGGATGTCGTTGTCGATGGTCTTCGGCACGCCCACCACCGCGATCGGCAGATCACGTTCGCGCAGCTCGTCGGTGAGGGCGTGGGCCCCGCGCATCGAACCGTCGCCGCCGATCACGAACAGCATGTCGATGCCGAGCTCGACGAGACGGTCGGCGATGCGGGAGACGTCCTGCGCCCCTCGTGACGTCCCGAGGATGGTGCCGCCGCGCTGGTTGATCGTGGAGACGATCTCGGGCGTGAGGGCCGTCGGCTCAGGGGCGGCGCCGGGGATGAGGCCGGCGTAGCCGTGGTGGAAGCCGAGGACGTCGTGGACGTCGTAGTGCTCGGCCAGCTCCAGCACGATGGCGCGGATGACGTCGTTCAGCCCCGGGCACAGGCCCCCGCAGGTGACGATCCCGGCACGCGTCGTGGCGGGGTCGAAGAAGATCCGGCGTCGCGCTCCGCCGGACTCGAACGTCGGAGCCTCCTCGAGGGGGAGGCCGCGCCGCCGCACGAGCTCCAGGGTGTCGTCGTAGAGGACGCGATCGTCCTCGCCGACGTAGTACTCGTTCGTGGCGCGTCCGCTGACGTAGTGAGCCAGGGGGGACTCGATCGTGCAGGGGCCGAGCGTGCGGACCTCGAGGTCCGAGCGAGTCACCATGGATCAATCCTAGGGACACCGGCTCCCGAATCGGTCGCCCGGACCGGGTCCGTCCGGCACGATGGGCGCATGGCTCTGCAGATCACGGTCCGTGGCTCCGCGCAGGAGCACCATCTCGCCGAGCGGGCCATCGTCCGCATGGCCGTCGCGGTGGAGGGGGAGGACCGGGCGGGCGTCATCGAGCGGGCCGCCGCGGTCCAGGAGCCGCTCACCGACCAGCTCAGGTCGCTCGCGGAGCGTGCCGCCGTCTCGACGTGGTCGAGCGACCAGCTCCAGGTCTTCAGTCGGCGCCCTTGGCGGGGCGACGAACAGGCGACGACCCCGCTGCACACCGCACGGCTGCACATCACGGCCGAGTTCAGGGACTTCGAGCGGCTCAGCGGGTTCCTCGGTCACTGGTCGGCGCACGACGGCGTCGAGGTGGTCGGGATCGAGTGGGACGTGAGCGCCAAGAACCGCCGGCTCTTCGAGGCCGAGGTCCGCAAGGCGGCGGTGGATGATGCCGTCGTCAAGGCGCAGGCCTACGCCGACGCTGTCCGTCGAGGTCGGGTCACGGCGGTGGAGCTCGCCGACCCGGGCATGCTCGAGCGTGACGGGAGCGGCGCTCCACCGGTGCCGATGACGCTCTCGCGGGCGGGGTCGCCGGAGGGTGGCGACGGGCCGGTGCTCGAGCCGGAGGAGATCGTCATCCACGTCGAGGTCGACGCGCGGTTCCACGCGGAGTGAGACTCCTCGGTCCTGCGGCGAACCGCCCGGGCCGGGAGGGACCCGTCGCGACCTGACGACCCGTGCTCGCCGCTGACCTGCGCAGACGTGAACCACGTCGTTGCCCGGACGCCATACCGTCGGTACGCTCGCATCATGTTCTGGACGTCTCTGCGCCGACGCGTGGGTGAGCTCCTCGGTCGCGTGCGGCCCGAGTCCGGGACCGGCGGTACCCACCGGGTCCGTGTCCGGTTGCCGATGCGTCGCCGCGACTTCCGCGTGGTGCACCAGGACGCCATCGTCCACGAGGACGTGAGCGTGCGCGCCCGCATCCTGGGCAGGACCGCGCGGCTGGTCTTCAAGCCCGTGCTGCGACTGGCGCCCCTCAACGACCGCACTCTCACGACGCTGCGCTCGTTCGACAAGCTCTCCGCGAGAGGTCCTCGTTCGCGATACGTCGAGCCGGTCGGCTTCGAGCTGGGCGGCGTGCACGTGGAGTCGATGACGCACCGCTACGGGCCCACGAGCGCCATGACGGTCCTCTACCTGCACGGTGGTGGGTTCTTCTCCTGTGGGATCGAGACGCATCGGCGCATCTGCGAGCGGCTCGCCCTGTACACCGGCGGCGTCGTCGTCTCAGCCGAGTACGTCCAGCTGCCCGAGGGCGCGGTGGCCGACTCCGTGCAGGACGCCGTGAACGCCTACGAGGCCCTGCTGGAGATCGCCGAGGACCCCACCAAGATCGTCGTCGCCGGGGACTCCGCCGGTGGCTACCTCACGATGAAGGTGGCCGAGCTGGCGAGCCGCCGGGGCCTGCCCGCGCCCGCGGCGCTGCTGGGCTTCTCGCCGCTGCTGAGTCTCGACCCCGACCTGGTGAAGGACAGCGTCGCTCGGGTGGTGCGCGTCCGCGACGCCTACCTCCCGGTGGGTCGCGTCGCGCGGATCCGCGAGCGCTGGTTGCCGGCCGGCTCGGCGATCGAGGGCGCGGAGTCACCGCTCGACGCCGTCGCCGACATCTCCTCGCCCACCTTCCTCGTGGGAGTGGAGGACGAGATGCTGCGCCCGGAGATCGAGGCGATGGCCCTGTTGCTGAGCGAGCGCGGGGTCGAGGTGGAGACGCACCTGTGGCGCGGACAGGTGCATGCGTTCCCCGTCATGGCCGACGCGCTGCCCGAGGCGCGCGAGGCGCTCCAGCTGGCCGCGAACTTCGCCCGGCGGGCGGTGGGTGAGCCGGAGATCCGTCGCGACGTCGGCGGGGCGACGCGGGACGAGCCGATGGTCGGCGAGATCGTCGAGGAGCCGGCGGCGAATCCGGCCGACGACGTCATCGACGTCGAGCTCGAGACCTCCGGCCGCGACGCCGGCCGCCGCTGGTTCTTCCAGGCCGGCTGAGCCGTCGTCAGGCGCGCGCGGCGTGCACGATGACGGTGGTCTCGAACTCCTTGCCGTTCCAGTCGCCGCAGGTCATCAGGACCAGGCCGCTGTCACCCTCGGCGCGGTAGACCTCGGCAGCGACGTCGGCGAAGTCGGCGACCGGCACGACCTCGGTGCGGGTGACCGTGAACGCCGCGGTCCCGTCCGGGCCGGTGACGAACACCTCGTCGTCCTTCTCGACGTCCACGAGCGGGTCGAAGACGCCCTCGTCCTCGGACGCCGTGTGTCCCACCACCACCGCGTTGCCGGGCGCGCCGGGTTCGGAGCCGTCGCGCCACCAGCCGGTCTCCTCCAACGACTCGGGAACCTCCTGCGCGTTCTCGGGCGTGGTGCCCACGGGGACGACGCGGGCGTCGACGCCGACGGACTCGATCTCCAGTCGCTCCGGCACACCGATCGACCCGTCCGCCAGGTCGCGCTCGGCCACCGGAGACGCGGCCGGTTCCGGCGAGGCGGCGGCAGGCGCGGTCCGCGGCTCGGGGGAGGTGGTGGCCGGCAGGTTGACGACGACGCCGCCCACCAGGAGCAGGAGGGCGGCGAACGTCGCGGTGAGCTGGCGGGTCACACCGCGCGGCGGCGGTGCAGTGCGGCCCCGGCGGCCGCGGCGGCGCCGAGGAGCGCGAGGCCACCGAGCAGCGTGCCCGGGCCCGAGGCGTCCGAACCGGCGGCCGGCGCCACCGTCGGGTGCGCAGCCTTCGCGGCAGCGGCGCGGGTGCAGTCCTGGTCGACCTCGACGACGCCGGCGTCGACCTCGATGAAGCCACCTGCGAGCGCCTCGTCGATCTCGAGCTCACGGCCGGCGACGTAGAACACGAGCTCGTCGGTCGTGTCGACGGTGCGCGTCTCGCCCGGGGCGAAGGTGAACTCGCCCTCGTCCTCGAAGTCGTCGTGGTACACGCGGATGACGACGTCGCTGACGTTGGTGAAGGTCACGCCCTTGCAGATGGCCTCGGCGTCGACGAACGTCGGGAAGCAGTCCGGATCGGTCTCCAGCGCGAACGCGACGATCTGCTCGCCCTCGAAGGCGAAGCCGTCCTGGGGCGCGGCGAAGAGCACGACGTCCTCCCCCTGGCTCGTCAGCGACGCGACCGGGTAACGGCCGGACGGGACGACGAAGTCCTCGTCCTCGTCGACGCCCTCCTCGTCGTCGAAGAACGCGAAGCCGTACACGACGCCGGTGGCCTGCGGCACGACGACCTCGCAACCGTCGATGGTGACGGGAGCGGGCGCCACGACAGTGGGGCCGCCGGGGTCGGCGACGACGGTGACGGTGACCGTCGAGGAGGGCGCCGCGGCCTGGTTCGCCTCCAGTGCCTCGATGGCGAACTCGAAGGTGTCGCCCGGTTCGGCGTCGGTGGGGAGCGTGACCTGCGCGGACGTACCGGTGAGGCTGCCCTGCCAGCCGGGGACGGTGCCGACTGCGGACCCGGCGGCCACGACGTCGACGGTCTCGCCCGCGACGGTGGGGGAGACGCTCCAGCTGAGCGTGACAGCCCCGCCCGCCTGGGCCTCGTCGGTGTCGGCGGCGAAGGTGTCGACGGTGGCGGCGCTCGCCGGCGAGGCGACGAACATCATCGCCACCAGAGCGAGGACGGGCAGGAGCAGAAGGCGACGCACGGATCCCCCATGTCTGAAGAGACGGACCTGGGTGGCCGCCTGGGCGCGAGTAACGTAGCACCGGGAGAGGGTGCGCGTACCCGTTTCTGCGGTGATCGAGCGAGGTCGGGCCGGGAACAAACCGTCAGGCTTGACTGTTTTTGCTCCACCGCGTCATGATGCAGCCATGACCACCCGGACCCCTCAGGCGGAGCGGACGGCCGCCATGCGGCTGCGGCTCATGGAGGCCACCGTGGAGAGCCTGGTCGAGCTGGGCTGGTCCGGGACCTCGACCACGGTCGTCAGCCAGCGCGCGGGGGTGAGTCGCGGGGCCCAGCTGCACCACTTCCCGACCAAGCAGGCTCTCGTGGTGGCGGCGGTCGAGCATCTCACCGAGCGCAGGCGCGACGAGCTCGTCCGGGCCGCCGGCGAGCTGCCTGACGTCGGGCGGGTGCGCGCCGTGCTCGACGTGCTCGCGGCGCAGTTCACCTCGCCGGTCTTCTTCGCCGCCCTCGAGCTCTGGGTGGCCGCGCGGACGGACGCCGAGCTGCACGAGGCCGTCGCTCCGCTCGAACGCAGGCTCGGGCGCGAGACGCACGCGCACGCCGTCGGACTGCTGGAGGTGGACGAGGGCCGTGGTGGCAACCGCGCCCTCGTCCAGGCCACCCTCGATCTCCTGCGCGGGCTCGGCCTCGCCGCGTCGCTCAGCGACGACTCCGCCCGCCGCTCGGCCGTCCTCGACGCCTGGGCGACCACTCTCGAGCACGAACTGGAGCACTGAATGACGACACTCGATGAGGTCCTGTCCGACCTGGCCGCCGAGAGCGAGCAGCTGCAGTCGTGGGTCGAGCCCCTGGACGCCGACGGGTGGGCCACGGTCACCACGCCGGAGGGGTGGACGGTCGCTCACCAGGTGGGTCACCTCGCCTGGACCGACGACGCCTCGGTGGCCGCGGTGACGCAGGACCCCGCGTTCGGCGCGGGCATGAAGGCCGCGGCCGCCGACCCCACCGGCTTCGTCGACGACGCCGCCGCCGAGTGGGCGGACAAGGGGCCGGAGCGCCTCCTCGCCGAGTGGGTGGCCGGACGCCGTCGGCTCGCCGATGCGTTGCGGGCCGTCCCGGAGGGCGAGAAGGTGCCGTGGTTCGGCCCGCCGATGAGTCCCACCTCGATGGCCACCGCCCGGGTGATGGAGACCTGGGCGCACGCACGGGACGTGGCCGAGGCGCTCGACATCGCCCCGCCGCAGACCGACCGCTGTCGCCACGTCTGCCACATCGGGGTGCGCGCGAGGGGGTTCGCCTACCTGATGCGTGGGGAGGAGGCGCCGGACGTCGACGTGCACGTGGCGCTCACCGCACCGTCGGGCGACCTGTGGACGTGGGGTCCCGTCGAGGCCCCAGAGAGGGTGACGGGGTCGGCGTACGACTTCGCTCTCCTCGCCACTCGGCGCCGCCACCTCGACGACGTCGACGTCCACGCCGAGGGCGAGCACGCCGCCCACTGGCTCACGATCGTGCAGGCGTTCGCCGGACTGCCCGGCAACGACCCCAAGAGGCTCAGTGAGCGCTGACCCCACTCCCGCTGGATCCCGCGGCGCGGAGGGTGGCGGCGAGCAGACGGATCGTCCGCCCGGCCGCGTGCAGGGGCTCGGGGTCGCGACGTGCCCGAGCCAGCACGAAGGCGCCCTCCAGGGTCGTGATCACGGCGAGGGCGAGGTCGCGCGCGCGGTCCTCGTCATCGACGATCCGCCGGCACCAGGAGGTGAGGGACTCGGTCCAGCCCTGGAAGACGTCGGCCGTCGCCATGCGCAGACGCTCGTGGGTGCTCGCCACCTCCAACGCGATGGTGGCGATGGGGCAGGCGTCGGCCCAGCCGGTCTCCTGCAGGTTGACCGCCGCGACGTCGAAGGAGGCCGCGAGCGCCTCGACCGGGTCGTCGGGGCCCGACTCGAGCAAGGCCATGACCATCGCCCCGTAGGCGCCGCCGGACGTGCGCACGACCTCCTCCGCGATGGCGTCCTTGCCGTCGAAGAAGTGGTAGATGGAGCCGACCCTGGCCCCGGACTCGGCGGCGATCTGGGCCAGTCCGGTGCCGGCGAGACCTTGGCGGCGGAAGAGGACCGTCGCGGTCTCGGTGATCCGGTCGCGCGTCGCGTGGGTGCCCATGGAGCCCTTCCCGTCGGGGATGATCGATGGTATCCATGTCTTGAACGATCATTCAAGGAGGCGCCGTGCCCACCGTCGAGCTGACCTGTGGACCCATCGACTACGTCGACACCGGCGGCGACGGACCTGTCGTCGTGCTCACGCACGGGTTCCCCATGGATCACCGACAGTGGCGCAAGGTGCTGCCGCTGCTCGAGGACTTCCGGTGCATCGCCCCCACGCTCCCGATGGGCGCACACCGCACCCCGGTCCGTCCCGGTACGGACCTCTCGCACGGCGGCATGGCGATGATCGTGGCCGACCTGATCGACGCGCTCGACCTGCGCGACGTCACCCTCGTCATGAACGACTGGGGCGGTGCGCAGTTCGTCGTGGCGCTCGGACGGACCGACCGGATCGCCGCGATGGCCCTCGGGGCGTGCGAGGCGTTCGACAACTTCCCTCCCGGTCCGGCACGGGCGGTGGCGCGGACGATGCGTCTGCCGGGGCTCACCTGGCTCAACGTGCAGGCCTTCCGGACCCCGTTCGTGCGGC
>JBQGDU010000207.1:0-3911 GCA_052039245.1 Aeromicrobium sp.
AGGAAGCAGCCGGCCGACCCGGACGCCATCAGCAGCGCCACGGCCAGCCCTTGGACCGTGTGGGCGGACCCACCGAGCTCACGCGCCACGAGTGGTGCGACGAGCGAGAGGTAGAGACCGCCGGTGGCCCATCCGGCCACGATGGCGGGCAGCACGCGCACGAACATCGCTCGTGACTCGGTCGGGACCGAGACGCTGGGGCGCAGGCTCGCCTTCCATCCGGCGACGCGAGGTGACGTCTCCGGCGTCACCGACACGAGCCCGACGAGGGCGACGTACGCCAGCGTCGCGGCACCGAAGACCAGCCGCTCGGGGGAGTCGAGCAGGTCGATGGCGATACCGGCCAGCAGGGCCCCGGCCGCGAGACCGGCCAGCGGAAGCACCGTGTTGGCCACCGGCGCGGAACCGGGCCGATCCGGCGGCTCGAGGTCCACCACGGCAGCCGACAGGCTCGAGAGCAGCAGTCCGGCTGCCACGCCCTGCACGGTGCGCGCGGCAAGGAGCGACGCCACCGAGTCCGCCGACGCGAACCCCACCATGCTCACCGCGAGCACGCCGAACCCGGCGACCACGACCGGCTTGCGACCGATGTGGTCGGACAGGCTGCCGGTGACCAGGAGTGTCACCAGCAGGGCCACGACGTAGATGGCGAAGATCGCCGTCAGCGCGGACTCCCCGAAGCCGATGCGTTCCTGCAGCACCGGGTAGAACGGCGACGGTGCACTCGCCGCGGCCATCATCGCCACGACGGCGCACAGCATGATCGCGAACCCGGTGCGTCGGGTGAGGCGCGGCCCCGTCCCGCCGGTCACCGTGGATCAGTCGAGCTCGTCATCGGCATCGGCCGCCTCGACCTCCTCGCGGGTGATGCCCAGCAGGTAGACGATCGAGTCGAGGTAGGGAGAGTTGAGCGACGTCCGCGCCTGACCTCTCACGACGGGCTTGGCGTTGAAGGCGATACCGAGTCCCGCCGCGGCGAGCATGTCGAGGTCGTTGGCGCCGTCGCCGACCGCCACCGTGTTCTTCAGCCCGATGCGCGCGTCCGCGGCGAAGCGCCGCAGGGCGTCCGCCTTCCCGGCACGGTCGACGACCTCGCCGACGACGCGGCCGGTGAGGTGGCCGTCGGCGATCTCCAGCTCGTTGGCGGCGAAGTAGTCGATGCCCAGGTCGGCGGCGATCCGCTCGATGATCTGGGTGAATCCTCCGCTCACGAGCGCGAATCGGTAGCCCAGCCGACGCAGGGTGCGGATCATGGTGCGGGCGCCGGGCGTGTACACGAGGCCCTCGTACACGGCGTCGAGCGCGGCGGAGGGGACCCCCTCGAGCTGGGCCACCCGCGTGCGCAGGGACTGCTCGAAGTCCAGCTCGCCGCGCATCGCCGACTCGGTGATCGAGGCCACCTCGTCCGCGCACCCGGCATGCTCGGCGAGCATCTCGATGACCTCACCCTGGATGAGCGTCGAGTCGACGTCCATCACCACGAGTCGTTGCGCGTGCCGCAGGATGCCCCGCTCCTCGACCGCGAGGTCGACGCCGTGTTCGAAGGCGATCTGTGCCAGGTCGGACTGCAGTCGGTCGGGGTCGGCTCCGGAGACCTCGAGACGGAGCGCCGTGACGGGGTAACGGGCGAGTCGCAGGATGCGGTCGATGTTGCCCCCGGCGGTCTTGATGCCGGCCGTGATCGCCGCCATCGCGCGGGGGCGCAGCGGGTGACCGAGCACCGTGACCTGGCTGCGGCCGATGCGCCGGGGCCGGTTGTCACCGGTGCCGCGCTCGATCGAGACGTCGAGACCGAGCTCTGCTCCGACCTCGCGGACGGCCGCCGACACGGCCTCCAGGTCCTGCGGCTCGGTCGCCAGCACGCTCAGCACGAGACGGCCGCGCACGACGAGCTGCTCGACGTCGACGACCTCGATCTCGGCTCCGGACAGCACGTCGAAGACTCGGGTCGAGACACCGCTGCGGTCCGGGCCCGTGAGGGTCACGAGGACGGTGGGAACGGTGAGGTGCGCTGAGGGCACGTGCTCGGTCACAGGCACCGAGGCTATCGCCCCAGGGGGGACTCGCCGGTCATGCCCGCCACGATAGGTTGGGGCTCGACGGCGCGACGCGGACGGAGGATGCATGGCGGCAGTGATCGAGCTGGACTCGGTGACCGTGCTGAGACCGGGCAAGGCCCTGCTGCAGAACGTCTCGTGGTCCGTGGACGACGGTGAGCGCTGGGTGGTGCTCGGTGCGAACGGTGCCGGCAAGAGCACTCTCATGCAGATCGTCGGTGCGCAGATGTATCCCACCACCGGCACCGCCGTGATCCTCGGCGACCGGCTCGGGCAGGTCGAGGTCTTCGACCTGCGCACTCGCATCGGTCACAGCGGCACAGCCATCGCGGAGCGGATACCGCCCACGGAGACCGTGGAGGACGCCGTCGTGTCCGCCGCCCACGCCGTCACCGGACGCTGGCGCGAGCACTACGACCCCGACGACGTCGACCGGGCCCGTCAGATCATGGGCGAGCTCGGCATCAGCGCCCTCGCCCATCGCACCTTCGGCACCCTGTCCGAGGGCGAGCGCAAGCGCACCCTCATCGCCAGAGCCCTGATGACCGACCCGGAGCTGCTCCTGCTCGACGAACCCGGAGCCGGTCTCGACCTCGGTGCCCGCGAGGACCTGCTCCTCAGCCTCGACGTGCTCTCCAGCGCTCCGGGTGCCCCGGTCGTCGTCATGGTCTCGCACCACGTCGAGGAGATCCCCCCGGGCTTCACCCACGTCCTGATGCTCCGAGACGGACAGGTCGTCGCGGCCGGTCCCATCGAGGAGACGCTCACCGCCAAGACGCTCGGGCTGACCTTCGGGATGCGCCTCGAGCTGGAGCGTGCCGGTGGCCGGTACGCGGCCCGTCGGGCCGCGTTCGGGCACCGTGCGCACTGATCGCGCGCTGATACGGTGATCCTCCGGCCGCAGGGACGAGACGCGAGGAGACGACCATGATCGAGTGGATGGCCGACAACACCTGGGTCGTCTGGATCGGCATCGCCGTCCTTCTCGCGATCGTCGAGATGCTGAGCCTGGACCTCGTGTTCCTCATGTTCGCGCTCGCGGCTCTCGCCGGCGCACTCGTGAGCGGGTTGGGCGGTCCCTTGTGGCTCGCCGTGCTGGTCTTCGCCGCCGTCGGAGTGGGGCTGCTGTACTTCGCGAGGCCACCGATGGTCGCGCGGCTCCATCGCGGTCCCACCCTCACCACCGGGCACCATGCCCTCGTCGGCCGGACCGCTCTCGTCGCGGAGCCGGTCGACTCCTACCGCGGCCGCATCGAGCTGGCCGGGGAGATCTGGTCCGCGCGCACCGAGGCCACCTCGCCCCTCGACGTGGGCGCCGAAGTCGTCGTCACCCGCATCGACGGTGCCACGGCCGTCGTCAGCGCACGCTGAGTCCTCCGATCACGACCACCCCCGAGCCAAGGAGCGCTGGATGTCTGCCGCCGTCCTGATCGTGCTCGTGGTGGTCCTGGCGGTCGTCGTGGCCACGAAGTCGGTCACCACCGTCCCGGAGTCGCACGCCGGCATCGTCGAGCGACTCGGCAAGTACCGGGCGACCTTGCCTGCGGGCAGGGGCACCGTCGTGCCGTTCGTGGACTCCGTGCGCCACGAGGTCGATCTGCGGGCGCAGGTCTGCACGTTGGCAGGGCGATCGGTCGTCACCGAGGACGACGTGACGGCGTCGGTCGACGTCCTGGTCCACTTCCAGGTGTTCGACCCGGTGCTCGCGACGTACGAGATCGACGACTACCACCAGGGACTCGACATGCTGGCGCTCACCCTGATGCGCAGCACCGTCGCGGACCTGACCTTCGAGCAGGCCCGCGCCCAGTACCGGACGATCGGGACCACCGTCCACGGCGAGCTCGACCGAGC
>JBQGDU010000208.1:0-3169 GCA_052039245.1 Aeromicrobium sp.
CCGTTGTCGCCGAAGATCGGCTTCGGCATGAAGGTGACGGTCTTGTCGTTCGCCCATGCCGTGTTGCGCACGATGTACTTGAACTTCATGACGTCGTCGGCAGCCTTGAGCAGCGTGTCGAACTTGTAGTTGATCTCGGCCTGGCCGGCGGTGCCGACCTCGTGGTGACCGCGCTCGATCTCCAGGCCCGACGTGGCGAGGTTGCTCATGATGTCGGCCCGCAGGTCACCGAGCGTGTCGGTGGGCGCGACGGGGAAGTAGCCGCCCTTGTAGCGGACCTTGTAGCCGCGGTTGTCGACGACCTCGTCACCGGTGGACCAGGCGGCCTCGACGGACTGCAGCTCGTAGAACGACTTGTTGGCGCTCGTGCCGTAGTTGACCCGGTCGAAGATGTAGAACTCGGCCTCGGGAGCGAAGAACGCGGTGTCGCCGATGCCGGTCGTCGCCAGGTACGCCTCGGCCTTGCGCGCGATGTTGCGGGGATCGCGCGAGTAGGCCTCGCCGGTGATCGGGTCGTGGACGAAGAAGTCCATCGCGATCGTCTTGCGCGCCTTGAACGGGTCGACGTAGGCGGTGCCGAAGTCCGGGAAGAGGACCATGTCGGACTGGTCGATGCTCTGGAAACCGCGGATCGAGGACCCGTCGAAGGCGACGCCGTTCTCGGCCATGTCGGCGTCGAACGCCGGGGCGGGCAGCGTCACCTGCTGCTGGATGCCGGGAAGGTCCGTGAAGCGGACGTCGAGGTACTCAACCCCCTCATCCTTGACAAACTTGAAGAACTCGTCGGCATTGCCGAACATGGGGCCTCCTCGACCACAGTCATGGGCGTCGATCATCGAAATACGGCGGGACACGATGCACTCGGCACCGTGTCGCTGACGCTAGGGAGTAGCAGTTTCCCGACCGTCACCGGTTTGTTTCCGGCATGTTACAAGTCGCCCGATGGGTCCGCTCGGCCACTGGATAGGCTCACGGACGTGCCGACCCCCACGTCCCCGCCGTCACTCGGACGCCGACTCCTCGCCCTGCTGATCGACTGGGCCATCGCGCTGCTGACCGTCGCGCTGGTCACCGGCACCGCGTTCACGGGGGAGGAGCGCGTCAACCCCTTCTGGGACCTCGGCACGTTCTTCGTGCAGGTCTGGCTGCTCACGGGTCTGCTCGGCTTCACCATCGGCAAGCGCCTGCTCGGCATGAAGGTCGAGGGCCAGGACGGTCGACCGATCGGACTGCCACGGGCGGCGCTGCGCACCGCCATGCTGTGCCTGGTGATCCCCGCGATGCTGCAGAACGAAGAGGGACGCGGGTTCCACGACATCGCCTCCGGCTCGCGGGTCGTGCGCGCCTGAGGAGACCGGTCGGGCGACGCGGCGGGGGAGTTGTCCCGCTCGGGGGGTGGCTTCGATACGCCGTCGGGTACTCGTGCCTCGCCCCGTCGGCTACTCAGCCGGCGAGTTGTCACGTTGGACGTGGGAGGGTCACTCGCAGCCGGCGAGGTCGAACCGGAAGCCCCTCGCCGCGTCGGCTACTCAGCCGGCGGGATCCTGAGCTCGACGCGGGGATCCGGCGACGCGACTCCGGAGCCAGCCGGCGGGCTCGGCGCCCCCCCGTGCTAGCCGCGCATCATCTTGCGCGCGCCCTTGGCGCTCGTCGGCACGGGACCACGAGGCATCGGTGCGGCGGGACGCATCGCGTCGAGCGCCTTGAGCTTGTTGATGACGGCGGTCTGCTCGCCCGGCTTGATGGCCTTGGGCAGCTTGCGGACGTGCTTGAGCACCTTGGGCAGCGGGACCTGGCCCTCGTCGCGCCCGACGAGGACGATCGTGACGGGCACGTCCTCGCCCACGATGCGTGCGTGCTTCTTGCGCTCGGCGACGAGCAGGTTCTGCGCACGACCCGGGTGGCCCTCACCGACGAGCACGACGCCGGGGCGACCGACCACGCGGTGCACGACGTCCTGGTTCTTGGTGAACGCGACGGCCTGCTTGACGAACCAGCCGCGCTTGAGCATCTGCAGCGACCCGGCCGCCGCCCCCGGCTGCCCCTCGGCCTGGGCGTACATCGAGCGCTCGGCGCGACGGCCGAAGACGATGAGCACGGCCAGCAGGCCGGTCAGGAGGGCGAGCAGCGTCGTGCTGATGATGCTGAGCCAGTGCGTGCCGAAGACGAAGTACCCGACGGCGCCGACCGCGGCCGCGACCACGACGAACCACAGCAGCAGCACCAGGCCGATCCGCTTGTCGGTGCGCTTGGTGATGCGGTACGCCTGGCGCATCTGGCCGATACGGCCCTTGGCGGGAGGCTCGGCGACGGGGTTCGACATGCCGGTCATTCTACGCGGGGCCCGAGCAGGGTGATCGGCGCAGTCTGCGAGGGGCCGAGGTGCTCGCGTTGAGGGTCGCTTGCACCGTGTCGTCGGTGCCACAGCAACCCTTTCCAGCGCGGAACAGGTTGCTCAGGCACCGATCGGGCGTCGCCGAGCATCTCGAGGTTGCTCAGGCACCTATGGGGGAGATGAGATCAGCCCTCGGCGTGGCGCAGGACGACCTCGCCGGTGGACTCCCGCTTCTCCACGGCCTGCTGGTAGAGGCGGCCTGCGCGGTAGGACGAGCGCACGAGCGGGCCGGACATGACTCCGGCGAAGCCGATCTCGTCGGCCTCGTCCTTGAGCTCGACGAACTCCTCGGGCTTGACCCAGCGCTCCACGGGGTGATGTCGCGGGCTGGGGCGCAAATACTGAGTGATGGTGATGAGGTCGCAGCCGGCCTCGTGCAGGTCGCGCAGCGCCTGGCTCACCTCCTCACGCGTCTCGCCCATGCCGAGGATGAGGTTGCTCTTGGTGACCAGGCCGTAGTCGCGGGCCTGGGTGATGACGTCCAGCGAGCGCTCGTAGGTGAAAGCGGGACGGATGCGCTTGAAGATGCGGGGGACGGTCTCGACGTTGTGCGCGAGCACCTCGGGGCGGGAGGCGAAGACCTCCTCGAGCAGCTCGGGCTTGCCGTTGAAGTCGGGGATGAGGTTCTCGACTCCGGTGTTCGGGTTCAGCTCGTGGATCTTGCGCACCGTCTCGGCGTACAGCCACGCCCCGCCGTCCGGCAGGTCGTCGCGGGCGACGCCGGTGATGGTGGAGTAGCGCAGCTCCATCTTCTGCACGCTCTCGGCCACGCGT
>JBQGDU010000209.1:0-2245 GCA_052039245.1 Aeromicrobium sp.
GACGCGCAGCTCCAGCTCTCCCAGCTGCGCTGGATCGCCTCCAGCGTGGCCGGACGCCCCGGTCTGGGCGAGAGGTCCGGCGGGCTGCCGGTCGGGATGTGAGGCCGCCGGGCTCGGCCCTCGCTGCCTCGTCCGCGGCCAGGCACCGGCGCGACGCAGGAGGACCGACCGGCCGTCCGACGCCGCGGGAGGACCTTTCGTCGAGAACCTCTTGGCAGGGCCTGTGACCCGTGACATAGTGGCGACGATCACACAGCGTACAGACGTTCGCATCACGAACATTGGAGAGCCCGACATGACAGCCACCGTGGACGTGGCGCCCGTGGGGGCGCCGACGCGCTCGGCCAAGAAGGCCAGATCGGGAGGACCGGTGCTGCGTGGCCTGATCGGGCTGCTGATCTTCATCAGTCTGCTCGAGGTCGTCCCACGGCTCGGACTCGTCAACGCCAGCTACCTCCCACCGTTCAGCGAGATGGCCTCGGCGCTCGTCTCACAGCTCGGGTCGGACAGCTTCTGGGAGGCGCTCCTGCAGACCGTGCGGGGCTGGGCCATCGGCCTGTCCATCGCGATGGTCGCGGGCGTCGGGCTCGGCGTGCTCATCGGGAGCATCGACTGGCTCCGCGAGCTCACCGCCTCCACGATCGAGTTCCTGCGGCCCATCCCCTCGGTCGCGCTCATCCCGCTCGAGGTCATCGTCTTCGGCACAGACATGCAGGCCACGCTCCTGCTCGTCGTCTACGCCTCCTTCTGGCAGGTGCTGGTCCAGGTGCTGTACGGAGTCCAGGACGTCGACCCGGTCGCACGGGAGACTGCCCGGTCCTACGGCTTCAGCGCCCTCACCCAGGTCCGGACCGTCATCTGGCCCACCGCGCTGCCGTACGTGATGACCGGATTCCGGCTGGCGGCTTCCGTGGCGCTCATCCTGGAGATCACCGGCGAGCTGATCATCGGCACGCCGGGACTCGGGCGGGAGATCGGCATCGCCCAGTCCTCGGGCGCCGTCAGCTCGATGTACGCGCTGGTGATCGTCACCGGTCTGCTGGGGGTGCTGATGAACCTCGCCGCCCGTGCCACCGAGAAGCGCGCGCTGCGCTGGCACCCGTCCGTCCGGAGGGAGAACGCATGACCGCCGTCCTGCGCCGACTGGCCTTCGCGCTGGCGCTCCCGGTCGTGCTCGTCACGGCCTGGTGGTTCGCCAGTGCCAACAGCACGAGCTTCTTCTGGCCTCCCCTGGCCGACATCGTGGGCATCTTCCCCGAGACCTGGTTCGAGGGCCGCTTCATGGCCGACGTCGTCCCGAGCCTCACGCGGCTGCTGGTCGGCTACGCGCTCGCCCTCGTGCTCGGTGTCGGCATCGGGCTCGCCATCGGGTCCTCCCGCATCCTGCGCGAGACCACCGAGCCGGTGCTGGAGTTCCTGCGGGCGGTGCCGCCGCCGGTGCTCGTCCCGGTCATCATGCTGTTCGCCGGCATCGGCGACGGCATGAAGGTCTCGGTCATCGTCTTCGGCTGCATCTGGCCGGTCCTGCTCAACACCGTCGAGGGTGTTCGCGCGGTCGATGAGGTGCTCTCGGACACTGCCCGCACGTACGGTCTGGGCACGGTCACCCGGATGCGCACCCTCGTGCTCCGGGCGGCCAGCCCGCAGATCATGGCCGGTGCGCGACAGGCGCTCTCGGTCGGCATCATCCTCATGGTCATCAGCGAGATGTTCGCCGCGAGCAACGGCCTCGGCTTCACCACGGTCCAGTTCCAGCGCAGCTTCGCGAGCCCCGAGATGTGGACGGGCATCATCCTGCTCGGCCTCATCGGTGTCGTCCTGGCGACCATCTTCCGACTCGTCGAGCGACGGGTCCTGTCCTGGTACCTCGGCCTGCGGGCCGCGCAGCGAAAGGGCTGACATGACCACCCCACCTCTCACCCGACCCGAGGAGGACGCCGTGAGCGACTCCGGCTCCATCGCCCGCCCGATGCTCCAGGTGAACCACGTCCAGAAGACGTACTTCTCCAAGGAGCGCACCGTCGAGGCCATCGCCGACCTCGACTTCGACGTCGCCCCCGGCGAGCTCGTCTGCGTCGTCGGACCGTCCGGCGCCGGCAAGACCACGCTGCTGCGCTGCATCGCCGGTCTGCTCGACGTGACCGACGGTGAGGTGCTGCTGCAGGACCAGAAGGTCAAGGGTCCGCCGCGCGGCATGGCCGTCGTCTTCCAGGAGTACGGCCGCAGCCTCTTCCCGTGGATGACG
>JBQGDU010000210.1:0-1767 GCA_052039245.1 Aeromicrobium sp.
TGCGTCGTCCCGTGGCTCGTGGGGTGTGGCCGTGGCCCGCGCGTGCCGGCACCCGCGTCCGGGCCACGAGGTTGCGTCGCTCGAGCGGCTTCGGCATCCACGACCTCGCTCCCATGCGGGTGTGCCGTCGCGACGACCTGCTCGCCCTCGGCGTCGAGGACCGCCGGTTCGGGTACCCGCTCGAGCTGATGGTGCGTGCCTCGCGGGCCGGCTGGACCGTGGTGGAGCGCGACGTCGACTACCGGCCGCGCGCCGCCGGCACGACGTCGAAGGTGTCGGGCTCCGTACGCGGGACGCAACGCGCGATGACCGACTTCCTCAAGGTCCTGAGGACCGTGTGATGGGCACCCCCACCGTCCTCGTGGTCGCCAAGGCACCCGTGCCGGGCCTCGCCAAGACGAGGCTCGCCGCGCGGATCGGCGATCAGGCGGCTGCCGAGTTCGCGGCGGCGGCACTGCTGGACACGCTCGATGCCGCACGGAACACCGGCTGGCGGGTCGTCGTCTCGATGACCGGCGACGTCGCCGAAGCGGCCCGAGCCGACGACCTCACCGGAGCCCTCCGCGACCTGGAGGTGGTGGAGCAGCGTGGCGCCGACTTCGGCGAGCGGCTCGTCAACGCGCACACCGATGCGGGCGCCGGCCACGGCGTCGTGCAGATCGGCATGGACACGCCCCAGGTCACGGCCGAACAGCTGCGGGAGGCCGGGGAGCTGCTCCGCGAGCACCCTGCGGTCATCGGTCACGCGGACGACGGTGGCTGGTGGCTGCTCGCCCTGCGCGACCCGGCCGACGCCGCTCCGCTCGCCGGGGTCGAGATGTCCACGGAGCACACGGGCACCGACACCGAGGCCGTCCTCCCCCGGCCGGTCGGCCACGTCCGACCGGCGCGCGACGTCGACGAATGGCAGGATGCGTTCATGGTGGCGTCGGCGTTCGTTCATCTGCGAGCGTCGGCCGTGGTGCGTGACTCGGGGGTGCAAGCGTGACGGCCGAGACCTTGGTGGTCGTGTCGACGACGGACGCGATGGACGCGGCCTTCGCCGGCATCGGCTGCTGGCTCCTGCAGTCCGACGGTCGGTCCAAGCCGCTGGCGGTGGACCGCTGGCAGCAACCGCCCGACCTGGACGATCACCAGCTCTTCCTGTCCACCGACCGTGAGTCGACCCTGGACATCGGCTGCGGACCGGGGCGGCTCGCCGCCGCCCTCACAGCACGGGGCGTGCCGACGCTCGGCATCGACATCTCCTCCGAGGCGGTCCGGCAGGCGCGCGGCCGCGGCGCCCGGGCCATCCAGGCGGACATCTTCGCCGGCATCACGGACATCGGCAGCTGGGACCGGGCCCTCCTCGCGGACGGCAACATCGGCATCGGTGGCGATCCGGTCAAGCTCCTGCACCGGGTGGCCGACCTCCTGCGCCCCGGCGGGACGGTCGTGGCGGAGGTGGCGCGGCACGGTGTCGGGATCGTCACGGAGCGGTTGCGCCTGCAGGTGGGCAGCGACCTCACCCCCCGCTTCCACTGGTCCGTCGTCGGGGCGGACGCGATCGGGGCCGTCGCCGACGAGGCCGGCTTCGACCTCGACGAGATCGTCACGTCGGGCGACCGTCGCGCGGCGGTCCTTCGGAAGCGCTGAGCGCACGTCGGACGGTGAGGAACCCGACGACGCCCACACCGATCCACCAGAGCGCCGTCAGGACGAGCCACCACCGCACGTACGGCCGTTCCAGCAGGGTCGGGTTGTCCGACACTCCCCCGACGCCGAGCA
>JBQGDU010000211.1:0-1877 GCA_052039245.1 Aeromicrobium sp.
CCCCGGCTGGACGCCACCGGGATCGGTCGCCAGATCGAGGCCCGCGACCGCGAGATCACGAACCCGTTCACCAAGGACGTCCAGGTGATGGTGATGCACAACGCCCGACGCTCGCTCGTGGACAAGGTGATCCGCGTGGCCAAGCCGCACCGCATCCTCGACCCCGAGCACGGTCCGCTCGTCGCCGTACGACTCAACATCCTCTCCCGCAAGACGCTCGGCGGCCTGCAGACCAACCTGGACTCCCAGGTGCTCGACGCCGGCGGCGACCCCGTCGCAGGGCTCTACGCCGCCGGCGAGGTGGCCGGGTTCGGCGGCGGTGGCGTGCACGGCCACAACGCACTCGAGGGCACCTTCCTCGGTGGCTGCATCTTCTCCGGCCGGGCCGCGGGCATGGCGGTCGCTCGCACCTGACTCACGTCCCGTGGGTGTCGGCGCGGCCGCGTCGATCCTCGCTGCCGAGCCACTGCCAGACCTCCAGCGCGGCGGCGACGTCCAAGGGGCGGGCGGCGAGCGGTTCGGGGAGCAGGTCGTCCGCGCGCGCCAACCGCCGCACGACGGTGTTGCGGTGGGTGAAGAGTCGATCGGCGGTCCGGGAGATGTTGCCCGTCTCGGCGAAGTAGGTTCGCACGGTCTGCAGCACCTCCGTGGGTGCCTCCGCGAGACCTCCCAGCACCACGCGGGCGAAGTCGAGGGCCTCGGCGTCGTGCCGGGAGATCAGGGCCGCCAGACGCGTGTCCTCGGCCCTGGCCGCCTGTCGCAGGCCCGAGAGGCTGACGAGGTGCTGCACCGACAGCGCCGAGCGGTGGCCGGCCCGGAAGCCCTCGACGCCGACGTCCGTCGTCCCCACGGCCACCCTGACCCTGGGCCAGGAACGCAGCAGCAGCTCCAGCTCGGCCGTACCGGGCCCGGCTCCGGGCACCCAGAGCCATGCCGTGTCCCGGCTCGGCAGGGTGACCACGTGGGCTCGAGACGACGCGGAGCGGATGAGCTGGTCGACCACCTCCGTGACGGCGCTGCTCTCGCCGGTCCCTCCCACGGCCCAGACGACGATCGCGGTGTGCGACCGCTCCAGGTCGATCCCCAAGGCGGCGGAGGCCCGGTCCACCGGGATCGGGGCTCCCTCGAGCAGGAGTGCCACGGTGCGACGTCGTTCCGGGCGATCACCACGCTCCAGCCCGGCACGCTCGTCCTGCATGACCTCGGCCACGAGCTCGAGGGTGCCCTCGACGAAGTCGCTCATCGACCGGGCGGTGTGCTCCAGCACCCTGCTCACGACGCGGACGTCGTCGGTCTGCGCACAGGTGAGCTCGACCAGTCGCCGCCATGCACCGGCCTGGCCGACGCGGTAGGCCACGGCGACCGCGTCGTCCAGCCCTCGGCGCACGAGGTCCCTGGCCATCTGCACCGTCTCGTCGTCGTCGGCGGGCGGCACGGGGTCCCACGGTCGCTCCGCGACAGCCGAGCACCACCGAGCCAGGCTGGCGAGGAAGGCCCGGCTGGTGGCAGCCGTCAGCACCGGATCGGCGGCCACCTGCTCCATGCCCGGCGCCCGCAGGTGCTCCGTCGACAGGTCCTCGGCCAGCTTCGGCAGCGCGCCCAGCGCCAGACGGGCACCGCCCCGGATGACCTCAGCGGCGCGTTCGTCGATGGACTCCGGGCTCATGTGCAGCATTCTGCACTGCATCCTGGCGATATCGGGAGGAATCGCCCTTCCGGATGGCGTCTCGCCGGGAGACGGTGGAGCCCACGGTCTCCCCCACCCCGATCGAAGGACCAACCATGAGCCTCGCGGCGGACACGCACCACGACCTGCACCAGGAGCAGGGAGCCCGGCCCGGCGAGCACCCCGGACGAGCCGAGGATCCCGTCATCAA
>JBQGDU010000212.1:0-5574 GCA_052039245.1 Aeromicrobium sp.
CGCGAGACGCTCGAACATCGGTGGCCGGGACCGCTGCTGCCCTACCTGGACGGGACGGCGCACATCGAGGTGACCGACTCCAGCACCGGATCCACGCTGTGGACCGCGGATGTGCGGCTCGGTGAGTCGAGCGAGCCGATCGCGGTGGTCGACGGACTGGGCCGACACGTCGCCATGAACAAGTGGGGTCGCCTCGGCAAGACGTTCGACGGCGCCGAGACCGAGATGCGCACCCGCCTGCTCGATCGCTTGGACGTGCTCATGGCCGAGCTGCAGGAGCTCGGGCTCAAGCCGTTCGTCGTCGGCGGGACCCTGCTGGGCGCCGTCCGCTCCGGTGAGATCCTCCCGCACGACGACGACGCCGACATCGCCTACCTCAGCGACTTCGAGCACCCGGGCGACATCGGCCTGGAGAACGGTCGGCTCACCGACACGCTGCGCGAGCGCGGCTACGAGATCGTCAAGCACAGCAACACGCACCTGCAGATCACCTTCCGTCACGACGACGGTCTGGTGGACAACTACATCGACATCTTCACCGCGTTCTGGAGTGCCGACGGGCTGATGAACCAGCCGTTCCACGTCCGCGGACCGCTGGAGCGCTCGTCAATGCTCCCGTTCTCCACCGTCACCCTCGAGGGTCGCGACTACCCGGCCCCTGCCGTCCCGGAGGACTGGCTCGTCATCAACTACGACGAGAACTGGCGCACCCCCCTGCCCGGCTACAAGCTGCGCACGCCCACCACGACCGCGCGCCGGTTCCGCGGGTGGTTCGGTTCCTACAACTTCCAGCGGGACTTCTGGGAGGACGCCTACGTCTACGGAACCCACCTGGACGAGCCCCTCGAGCTCCGTGCCGCGGAACGGGTGCTCACGTCCTCACGAGATGATGAGACCGTCATCGACCTCGGCTGCGGAGCAGGCGCCCAGGCGGCTCACCTCGCCCGCCGCGGCCGACGCGTGGAGGCGTTCGACTACTCCCCCGCCGCGATCGCCCGGGCAGAGCTGCACGACCTCCACACCGCCACCGGGAGCGTGGCCTGGCGTCGCGCCAACCTGATCGACATGCGCGAGGTCGCCGACGTGCTCGAGGTCATCGGTGATGCCGACGGGCCGGTGCACGTGACGGCGGTCCACCTGCTCGAGCGCATGGGCCACCACGGCCGCGCCAACGCACTACGAGTCATCCGACAGGCAGCGCGCCACGCAGGCACGGTGGTGGCCGTCGTGGACACCGCACCCGCCGCCGACGTGACCTTCCGTGACCCGACGACGTGGCACCTCGAGCTGGACCAGCTCGAGCAAGAGCTCGAGGCCCTGGGTCTCCGCGCCACCTCGACACCGCTGCGCGAGACCGCACGTGACACGCTGCGCAGGACACATCTCGTCGAGATCTCCACCGCTTCCGAGAACGGAGCCTCATGAAGCAGAAGCTGCTCGCCCTGGGCAACCGCATCTCCCCCGGCACCGTCGACCGCCTGCGGGACCGTCGCAACACCACTCGAGGCGCCCTCGCCCGGGAGACGGGACGTCTGCGGGACGACGTGACGCTGCTGCAGCAGCGGGTGGCCGAGCTCACCGAGGAGATCGATGAGACCCGGCGCGACAACGTCCGCCTCGCCGAGCTCACCGACATCGTCGAGCACCGGCTCACCGACCGTCGGGCAGACTGACGGACGGCATCCACACCAGCGAACTCGAACTGCGAGAAACCTCCACGTGACCCAGGACCCCAACGTCGCCGCTGTCGTCGTCACCTTCAACCGACTCGACAAGCTCAAGAAGGGCATCGCCGCCATCCGCGCCGGCGAGGTCCGCCCGCGCACCCTCGTGCTCGTCGACAACGCGTCCACCGACGGCACCGGCGAGTACCTGGCCTCCATCGCCGACGAGCCTGACATCCACCTGTTGTCGCTGACCGAGAACACCGGCGGGGCCGGCGGCTTCGCCCTCGGCATGGAGCGCGGCTACGAGCTCGGCGCGGACTTCCTGTGGGTCATGGACGACGACTGCTACCCCGAGCCCGCCGCCCTGCGTCGACTGATCGAGGAGCACGCCGCCGTCGAGGGCTATCTGCAGGCGCAGCCCGACCGGGGGCGGACGGAAGATCCCGCGACGTCGCAGGGCGAGCCGGCCGGCGACCGCATCCCCTTCGCGTGCTCCGTCGTCAAGTACGTCGACGACACCCTGTGCGAGATGAACGAGGCCGTCACCACGTGGGACTGGCCGCGCTTCCACGTCCTCGGCTACAACGCCGTCAAGGTCAACGAGTGCACGTTCGTCTCCGCCCTCTTCCCCCGCTGGACCATCACCGAGCACGGTCTCCCGCTCGCGGAGTACTTCATCTGGTTCGACGACAAGGAGTACACGAAGCGGCTCAGCGCCCGCAGCCGCCAGGCCGGCATCCAGGTGCTGGACAGCTACGTCGTGCACGACATGCCAGGCGTCAACCAGGGCGTCAACTACGGCCAGATCGACGAGCAGAACGTCTGGAAGTTCGAGTACGGGGTGCGCAACCAGTCCTCGTTCCGCTGGATCCACGAGGGCAAGTGGTCCTGGCTCACCTACCTGCGGTGGGTGCGGCTGAGGATGCGCGACGGCGGCGTCCCCAAGCACCTGCGCCGACGGATCCTCAAGGCACTGCTCAAGGGCAGCAGGTTCCGTCCCGTCGAACGCAAGCCGGCCGAGCTCGACCGGACCTGACCTCCCGACCCTCGAAGGCGCCACCATGACCACAGTCCTGACCTACGGAACGTTCGACCTCTTCCACGTCGGTCACGTGCGCCTGCTGCGGCGGCTCGCCGAGCTCGGCGACGAGCTGGTGGTGGCCGTCTCCACCGACGAGTTCAACGCCACCAAGGGCAAGACGTCGATCATCTCCTACGAGGACCGTGCGGAGATCGTCGCGTCGGTCCGCTACGTCGACAAGGTCATCCCGGAGAACGGCTGGGAGCAGAAGCGCCAGGACATCGTCGACCACGGGGTCGACGTGTTCGCCATGGGTTCGGACTGGGAGGGGAAGTTCGACGACCTGGCCGACCTGTGCGAGGTGCGCTACCTCGACCGCACCGACGGCATCTCCAGCACGCAGCTCAAGGAGCAGCTGGGCGCCGACTCCGGACTGGACCTCGAGCGCATCCACCACGCGCTCGACACGCTGCAGCAGGTCGTCGACAGCTACCGCGGCCTGCGCTGACCCCTCCGCACCGCCCGCGCCCCGGGCGGGGACCTGGTCTCGATACGCAGGAACCCCCGGAACCTGGTTTCGATACGCAGGAACCTGCTCGTTCCTCGCGGTCCCTGCTACTCAACCAGCGAGACCAGACCAGCCCTCGGCGGCTGGGAGATGCCCCAACCAGCGACATCAGGCCAGACGTCGGTGGTTTGAGGGTGCTCCGAACCAGCGACATCCGGCCAGACCTCGGTGGTTTGGGGGTACCCCCTGCTCGGAGCGAAGCGTAGAGGTTGGGGGCGTAGCGCGGTCGAGGGAGGAACGACCTAAGACCGCGCGTATCGAAACCACATCCCACCCGACGCTGGAGCCGGCACGACGGTCCCAGGAACTGGTTTCGATACGCCGGCGTCCGCTCGTTCCTCGCGACGCCAGCTACTCAACCAGCGAGACCAGGCCCGACCGAGCACGACCGCGCGGCCCGCGAGGACTAGGAGACCTTCAGGAACGACTGCGGGGGTGGTGCCGACGGCGCGTCGGCGTCGGACTCGTCCGCACGGGGGGCCGTGCGCGAGTTCTCCTCCGCGAACTCACGGGCCGCGGCGCCTCGCGGGGTGGGCAGCACCGACGTCAGCAGGCGGGAGCGTCGCTGGTTCAGCCAGAGCGCACCCAGCGCGACGCGACGCTCCGCCATCGCCGCCACCTTGCTGCGGTCGTCGGGCGTGCCGTCGCCGTCGGCGAACGCGAAGTGCCGGTACAGCACGTCCCGGAACCCGCTGCGCCACGAGCCCGGGAGCTCGGCGTAGGGAGGAAGGCCTTCGGCGCGTCGCTGCCGCACGAGCGCCGTCACCCGGGGCAGCCAGGTGTCCTCGGCCGGGTCGTGGAAGTAGTTGTCCGCGCACCACTGCGACCGCGGACCGCGCAGACGCCCCGCCAGCAGGTCGTCGGACGACCCCAGCAGGCCGCTGCCCTCGAGCGCGAGAATGATCTGCGAGACGCCGACGCCGAAGTCGTCCAGCGCCAGCGCCGGAACGCCCACGGCGACGGCCTCCAGCAGCGCCGTGGAGCTGACGGTGACGAACCCGCTCGCGTCGGCGAGGTGCTCGTGCATGGGCCCGGTCCGCACGACGAGATTCGCCGGACGATGCGGCAGCGTCTCCACGATCTGCTCGAAGGGCACCTGCTCGTGATGCGTCTGGGCCTCGCCGGAGCGAGCCCGCACCTTGATGACGACCTCGCGGTCCGGCTCGGAGCGGGCGACGGCGGCGAGCCGCTCCACCAGGCGCACCCGCTCGCTGCGGGAGCCGGGGACGAGCGCCTGCGCGGCGAACACGAGCGCCCCCTGCCGGTGGTGGCCCCGGCGGCCCCGGCGGACCGGACGCGCGGCCCGCTCCAGGTACGGCAGCCGAGCCAGCTCGAACCGGCTCGGGAGATCCAGCCTCTGGGCCGCGTGCCCGAACTCGCGCACCTCCCGGCGACTGTGCACCACGAAGACGTCGGCGGCACGACGGAAGCCGAGCCCGTACGGCAGCACCGGCACACCCACACCGGGCAGCCCCGTCACGATCACGGGCCGCGTCGGCACGTTCTCCACGACGGAGACCGCTGCCTGGACGGTCCAGCCCCGGGCCGCGAGCACCAGCACGTCCGGCGTCTCCTCCTCCAGTCGTCGACGCAGGTCCTGCAGTCCCACGACGTCCGGCTCCCGACCGGCGCGCGTCGTGCCGGCCAGGGCGTCGAGGAGCTGCTCGGTGCTGGGCATCGCCGTGCTGCGGGCGATCACCAGCTCCACCCGCCAGTTCACGGGGAACTGATCCGCGAGCGCGGCACCCCACTTGACGTAGGAGTCGGTGTCCGCGAGGACCAGCACTCGCACGGGACCGTGGTTCATCGACGTTCTCCTCAACAGGGTCAGGACGCGGCGCTGACCGGGTCGGTGTGACGACGCAGTCGCGCCATCGGCTTGTGCTCGCCGGGCATCACGCGCTTCACGCCGTCGCCGAGCGCCTTCTCGACGGTGCGGATGTCTCGCACGAGGTCGGTGAACGGCTGGGGCTCGAGGCTCGCCGCCTGGTCCGAGCCCCACATCTCGTTGTCGAGGGTGATGTGACGCTCCACGGCGACCGCGCCCAGGGCGACGGCAGCGAGCGAGATCTCCAGGCCGGGCTCGTGGCCGGAGTAGCCGATCGGCACGCCGTACCGGTCCTGCAGCGTGAGCAGCACCCGCAGGTTGGCCTCCTCGGCCGGCAACGGATAGGTCGAGGTGGCGTGCAGGATCACCAGGCGGTCGGTGCCGAGCACCTCGACGGCACGGTCCACCTGCTCGAGCGTGCTCATGCCGGTGGAGAGGATGATCGGCTTCCCGGTGGCGCGCAGCGCAGCCAGCATCTCCAGGTCGGTCA
>JBQGDU010000213.1:0-3104 GCA_052039245.1 Aeromicrobium sp.
GCCACTCCGTGGACATCCGGCCCGTCCTGGAACCGGTCGTCGACCTCGGGCCGGAGGAGCCGATCGGCTACGTCCGGTACTGCGGGCGCAGCGGGAACCTCGAGGCGTCGGGCCAGAACTACCTCGGCTACGCGGTCTCGCCCTCGCCGCTGCTGGAGGTGAAGGAGACGTCCGACCTCACCGACGACATGCAGGTCGTCCTCGCCTGCGAGCAGTGGCCGGACGGCGAGCGGCTCGGCGCCCGACGCGTGGACACCGAGTCCGTCTACGCGTCCTACGCCTGGGTGCTGCCCGGGGCCCTGCAGGACGAGCTGGACGCCGAGGGTCGGCTCGTCCCCTAGGTGTGCTCGGCCGGGACGTGCCGAGGTCCCTGTAGATTGAGCCGGTCCGTCGTCGACCCGGAGGGTCCCCGTCCGCATGCTGCCGTCCGCCAGCGCCCACGCTGATCCCGACGTGACGACCCGAACCTCCGTGGAGTCCTCCGGCAGGGGCTGGCTGGTGCTGGCCTGGCTGGCCCCGGTCGTCTGTCTCGCGGTCAACGTCTACGTCGTCTGGGGCACGCAGTGGCCCGGCTTCCCGTACGACGAGATCGGCCTGCTGCAGATCTCCCGCCTGCTCGCCGGTGAGGAGATCCCCGACGTCGTCAACGGCAAGGGCTACTTCCCCGCCTGGGCGATCCTCACCGCACCCGTGTGGTGGTTCACCTCCGAGCCCACCGTCGGCTACGCGGCCACGCTGTGGGCGGGGATCGCCGTCGGTCTCCTGACGATCTGGCCGCTCGCGCTCGTCGTGCGCCGGTTCGGCGTCGCGACGGCTCCCGCGGTCGTCGTCGCGTCGTTCGCCATGACGCTGCCCGCGAGGGCGATCCAGGCCGACTACTCGATGAGCGAGCGCCTCGTCACCCTGCTCCTGGTGTGCGCGGTGCTCGCCGCCTTCCGGGCGGTCGAGCGACCCACCGTGCTGCGTCACCTCGTGCTCGCGGGCACGCTCGGCCTGCTGTTCTTCTCGCACGTGCGGATGAGCGTCGTGCTCGCGGCCGCTGCCGTCTGGCTGCTGATGCGCGTGCCGCGCCACGCGGTGGCGTCGTTGACGGGCCTCGTCTCCGTGGCGCTTGCCTACGTCCTCGTGAACCGCGCCGGCCGGGCGGTCAACGAGCTCGTGCTCGGCGGTGAGTTCCGCCAGGGCGACGGGTTGCTGGACAAGCTGGGCGAGTCCAGGCCGTCGCTGTTCCTGCGGGTGGGCATCGGGCAGTCCTGGTACCAGAGCATGGCCTCGTTCGGCCTGGTCGCCGTCGGTCTCGTCGTGGTGGTCGTCCTGGTGTGGCGCGAGCTGCGGCGGTGGGAGCCGGGGGCGCCGACGTTCGTCCTCGGGGCATCCGCCGCGATCGTCCTCGTCTCGCTCACCCAGTGGGCCAACGACTTCCTGCTGTTCGACAACCCGTGGGTCCGTCTGGACGCGTGGGTCTACGGCCGCTACGTCGACCCGATCGCCACGGTCCTGGTCGCGATCGGTCTGGCGGCGCTGCTCAAGGGCCTCTCGCGCTCGGTGCTGGTCTGGGCCGTCGCCATGAACGTGGTCGCGGCGCTCGCGGCCCTGGTGGTGCTCACCCGCGAGGTGCCCACGTACGGCTACGTCACCCCGGCCCACATCCCGGGGATCCTGCCGTGGAGCCCGCTGCTGCCCACGGAGTCGTGGCCGCGGGACGAGTGGTTGGTGCCGAGCCTGACCAACGGCAACCAGATCTGGATCATCGCGCCGTTGTGCGTCCTCGTGGTGCTGCTGGCCGCGCTCGTCCTGCGCCGGCGGCCGGTGTTGGTGGCCGGTGGGCTGCTGGTGCTGGCGGCCGTGGGCACCGTGATCGGGGACGGCCGCAGCGACGACTTCCACGCCGACGAGGGCAGCAAGTGGCTGCCGATGCGTGACCACGTCCTGTCGGTCACCGACCTCGACGCCGACGAGCCGATCGGCTACGTGCGGCCCGAGGAGGATGCCGTCGAGGAGTGCGGCGCTCGCCGGGGCATGGGGGCCACCGCGCACAACTACTTCGGGTGGGCGGTGGCTCCGGCCGCGCTGCAGCAGGTCCGCCAGGCCGACGACATCGGCGACCTGGAGGTCGTCATCGGCTGTGAGCGCTGGTCGATCGGCGAGGAGCGCGGGGCCCGACGGCTGGACACCGAGGCCGTCTACGCGTCCTACGTCTGGGTCATGCCCGGGCCGCTGCAGGACGAGCTCGAGGCCGACGGACGCCTGCTGGATGGGTAGTCGGCGGACGTGGGCCGGTCACGATCGTCACGTGGGACCGGCTTCGACTTCTCGCTCGGCCCGCTCGAACAGCGAATCCAGTGAGGTCCGCCAGGCGGGGAGGTCGCTCGAGAGCGTCAACCAGGTCAGCTCTCGGTCGATCTCGTCGTACTGGCGGATGATGAAGTTCCGATTCGCGACCGCGAGCGTCCAGTCGACGCCCTCGGGTGCCAGCACCCCTAGGCGGACCAGTCGATTCGCCGCCTCGCCGAGCTTCATCATCAGGGAGTCCCCGGCCTCCTGAAGGAGGCCGTCGGCAAGATAGATCGCCTTGCCGCGGTCCACGATCTCGGTGCTCCGAAGGAGCCACTTGCGCACGTGGAGCAGCTCCTTGGCCGCTCGGCGGTCCATCAGAGTGCCACCGTCTCCCGCCGGATGTCATCGTCGAGCCCGGGCGTCAGACCGCCGTAGGAGACCAGGTCGACCGGCCGTCCCAGGGTCTTCTCGATGACCCGCTCGAGCTCGACGAAGGCGAACGACGACGTCCCAGGCGGTGGTTGCACCAGAAGATCGATGTCGGAGTCCCGCCGTGCCTGTCGCCTCGCGACCGATCCGAAGATGGCCGGGCGGGTGTACCCGCGCTCCTGCAGGAGCGCCTTCAGCACAGGGGAGGCGGCCTCGATCAGAGTCTCCGGATGCACCTCGACGAGGCGGGAGGACGTCCTCATCTGCTGGCTGACCGCTGGCTGGGACAGACCCAGGGCATCGGCAACCTGTCGTTGGCTCATGCCCGAGGCGATCATGGCGCGCAACGAGATCAGACGCCGCAGACGCGCGACCTCCTCATCGTGCTGTGCAGCGCG
>JBQGDU010000214.1:0-12747 GCA_052039245.1 Aeromicrobium sp.
CACGGTCCGGTTCCGCAGCCCTAGCTATGAGACCGTCCGGTCGATGGTGGCCCACGGGCACGGGTTCGGGCTGCTGAACCAGCGTCCGGCGCACGACCTGACCTACGACGGCACCCCGGTGGTCGCCCTGCCGCTGGCCGATGAGGTGGAGGAGCTCGGCATCGTCGTGGCGTGGCCCCGTGGTGCGCGCCTCACCCGCCGGGCCCAGGCCTTCATCCACGCGATGCACGCGCGCGCCGGCGACGGCTCCTCGGTCTGACCGGCACTGCGATCGTCATCGATTCTGCTGATGCAGAAGTACGATTTATCGCGATTTACATATGACCTGGGTCGCTCCACGATGGTGCGAACGCGCTTCCCACCCCTCCCCGCCCGACGTGGCAGCCCGCCGCATCGGTCCCGGCGAAGTGTGACCGACCCAGAAGGAACACCATGTCCATCGAGAACACATCGGCCGACCCGACGATGCAGAAGGGCCTGAGGCGCAGCCTCGTCGCCGGCTCGGTCGGCGTCTTCGTGCACTGGTTCGACTGGGCGATCTACGCCTACCTGGCCACCACGATCGCCAAGATCTTCTTCCCCGAGCAGGACGGCAACGCGGCGCTTCTCTCGGTGTTCGCGGTCTTCGCGATCGCCTTCTTCGTCCGGCCCATCGGCTCGGTGATCTTCGGGCACATCGGCGATCGCTACGGCCGCAAGAAGACTCTCTCGATCGTCATCATCACGATGGCTGCCGGCACCCTGCTGCTGGGTCTGCTGCCGTCCTACGACACGATAGGCATCCTCGCGCCGGTGCTGCTCGTCGTGGCCCGGATCATCCAGGGGCTCGCGGCCGGCGGCGAGTTCGGCTCGGCGGCGGCCTTCCTGGCGGAGTACTCACCGCCCAAGCGTCGCGGCTTCGGCTGCTCCTGGATCGAGTTCGGCTCGGTGCTGGGCTTCCTCGCCGCCTCCTTCGTCGTCTACCTGCTGCACGTCGTCCTCACGGATCAGCAGATCCTGGACTGGGGCTGGCGCATCCCGTTCCTGATCACCGTGCCGCTCGCCTTCGTCGGCCTGTACATCCGGATGAAGATCGAGGACACCCCGGAGTACCGCAAGCTCGCCGAGCTCGAGAACGTCCCGTCCCAGCCGATCCGCGAGGTGTTCAGCCAGAACGGCCGGCAGTTCGCCCAGACGGTCGGTGTCGAGACCTTCATGAACTCGACGTTCTACGTCGTGCTCGTCTACCTGATCACGTACCAGGAGGAGGTCGTCGGCTTCTCCTCCGGCAACGCGGCGCTGCTGTCCACAGCGGCCTCGCTGACCGCGATCGGCATCATCCCGCTCTCGGGCATGCTGTCGGACCGCATCGGTCGCAAGCCGGTCCTCCTGGGGGCTGCCGTGCTGCTGATCGTGGCGGCGGTGCCGTTGTTCTCGCTCATGCAGCAGGGCACGCTCTCCGCAGGATTCGCCGCCACGTTCGGTCTCGCGTTGATCCTCGCAGTGATCCTCGGGACGCACGCCTCTACGGTGGCCGAGCTGTTCCCCACGCGGACCCGCCAGAGCGGTCTGTCGATGGCCTACAGCGTCGCGGGGGCCTTCTTCGCCGGCACCATCCCCTACATCACGACGTGGCTGATCGGTCGGACCGGGAGTGACATGGTCCCAGCGTTCGTGCTCGTCGTCGTCGGCGTGGTCGGCCTGGTCACGGTGCTCACGCTGCCGGAGACCCGCGGTCGGGACCTGCTGCACGAGAGCGACCTGCAGAGGACGCCGACGCACGCTGCGTCCTGATCGGGCGACCACACACCAGGGCCCGTGACCGGCGATCGGTCACGGGCCCTGGTGTGCGGTGCGAGAGCGTCAGCGGACGCGACGCACGACGTAGTTGCTGCTCCAGATCTTCTCGAGCTTGACGCTCTGCCCCGAACGCGGCGAGTGCCAGATCCGGCCCTTCGAGTGGTAGATGCCGACGTGGTAGGCGTTGCCACCGTTGAGGAAGATGACCAGGTCGCCCTTGCGCTTGCGGTCCTTCTTGACCCGAGCGCCCTGGCCCATCTGACCACCGGCCGTGCGCTTGAGGTTGCCGGCCTTGGCCTTCTTGAACACGTACTTGGTGAAGCCAGAGCAGTCGAAGCCGGACTTCGGGGAAGTGCCGCCGTACCGGTAGGGCGTGCCCTTGAGGGACTTGGCGATCTTCATGACCTTGGTCTTCTCGCCCTCGTTGAGTGCCTGCGCGGGCGAGGTGACCGCCACCGGCCCCAGCAGGGCCACGATCATGATGAAGGCGCACATGAGTGCGCGACGGCTGTGTCGCATGGTGATTCCTTCACCGCCTGCGGAACGTGACCTGTCGGGCTCGCGCTGGAAGGATGCGCGCCATCGAAGATGGTGGGCCCCGAGCGTCGGCACGGATCTCATCGTGCGGACGCGGACTGCTCGGCTGTCCCGCTCCACCCTGAAGCTCAGGGATCCGACGGCCGGGGGTGGACTCGGCGCGGCCGTGGCTGGGCCTCCCTTGCACGAGGCCGCGACGACGTTAGCGGCACGCTCGGCCCCGCGTCGACCCGAGAGCACCGTGATTCGAGCCACGTGTGATGTCGGTCATGCGCGGGAGGATCAGATCCAGCCCTTGCGACGTGCCGTGCGCGCGGCCTCCACACGGGTGCTCGTTCCGGTCTTGCCGATGGCCGCCGAGAGGTAGTTGCGCACCGTGCCGGGCGACAGGTGCACCCTCGCGGCGATGGCCGCGACGGTGGTGCCGTCGAGCGCCTCGCGCAGCACGTCCTGCTCCCGCTCGGTGAGCGGGTTGTGCCCTCCGGCGATCGACTCGGCGGCGAGGGCGGGGTCGACGACGCGCAGACCCTGGTGGACGCGACGCACGGCCTCGGCGAGCTCGGTGGCAGGGGTGTCCTTGACGACGAACCCGCTCGCACCGGCCTCCAGTGCTCGCCGCAGGTATCCCGGCCGACCGAACGTCGTCACGATGAGGGAGTGGCAGCCCGGCAGCTCCTGGGCGACCTGGCCTGCTGCCTCGATACCGTCGACGCCCGGCATCTCGATGTCCAGCAGACACACGTCGACGCGGTGCTCGCGAGCGGCCTCGAGCACCTCGTCGCCGCGGCCGACCTCGGCGACGACCTCGATGTCCGGTTCCAGGCTGAGCAGCGCGGCCAACGCGCCACGGACGAGAGCCTGGTCGTCGGCCAGCAGGAGTCGGATGCTCACAGACGTACCTCCAACCGGGTTCCAGTGGGTCCAGCGGACGTGTCGAGCGAGAGTGACCCACCGGCCTGCGAGACCCGCTCGCGCAGTCCGCGCAGGCCGTTGCCCTCCCTGGACCCGGCGCAGCCGAGGCCGTCGTCCTCGACGATGATGCCGGCCTGGTGCAGCGTCACGACGCATCGGTGTGCGCTGCTGTGCCGGACGACGTTCGTGACCGCTTCACGCAACACCCAGGCCAGCACGAGACGGTGCCGCGGATCCACCACGGAGTAGTCGTCCGGCAGCTCGGCCTCGATGCCCGCGCCGGCCAGCGCGACTCGGGCGGACTCGAGCTCGACGTCCATGCGGGTGACCCGCAGACCGGCGACGGTGGCCCGGATCTCGGCCAGGGCGGTCCGGGTGAGGGCGTTGATGTCGTCCAGCTCGGCCTTGGCGCGATCGGGGTCGGCATCGACGAGCCGTCGGGCCAGCTCGGACTTGACGGTGACGACGGTGAGGCTGTGGCCCAGGACGTCGTGGACGTCACGGGCGACGCGTTCGCGCTCGGACACGATCAACATCTGCCGGGAGAGCTCGCGCTGCTGGGACCCGCGCTCGTCGAGGACGCGCACCAGGCAGGTGGTGACGAAGACCAGCGTCACGATGAGGGCGAAGAACCACAGCTCGGGGAGCAGGCCCGAGAGGGCGGGGACGATGATGGTCGCGAGCAGTGCCGCACCGCCGACGACGAGGGCCCACCGGAGATACAGGCTGAACATCGAGAACGCCACCAGGAAGGGCAGCATGCCGAGCGCGCCGACGCCGATCACGACGGCCGGCACGACACACAACAGCAGGAGGACGGCGAGTCGACCGAGGCCGTAGCGGTGGACGTCCGCCCACGTGTCCAGGGTGTCGAGTCGCATGAATGCGAGCACGTAGACGGTCCCGAACGCGACGATGCTGACCACCGAGGCGGCCCGCCACGGTGTGGACCACTCGGCCTGGACGGACGAGACGACGGGGAACGCCAGGAACACCAGCCAGATGGCCCCCATGACCCAGCCGTAGCGCTCCCACGGATCCTGCGGTGCCTCGTCGGGCTCGGCGTCCGGCGAGCGACGACCGAGCACGAGGGCCGGGTCGGCGTCGGCCATCCGGGTGGGGCGCTCTGCCGACGACGTCACTGGCGGCCCCGGCTGCGACGCACCAGCCACACGGCGATCACTCCCATCAGCAGGGTCCACACGCCCACATTAAGCGCGAGAGCCCACAGCGCGTCGTGCTCGGTGGGCCCACCGGTCTGGTTGGCGATCTCGCCCTCGGTGATCGGGTACCGGGCGAGGCCGGCATACCCGTACAGCGGAGTGAACCGGGCGATGTCGAGCAGGGTTCCCGAGAGCGGGAAGAACAGGTTGCCGAGGAAGGCCAGGATGACGATGGAGCCGCTCGCCGCGCTCACTGCCGCCTCGGAGCGGAAGGCCAGGCCGAACGCCAGGCCCCACAGGGCGAACAGCGTCGCCCCGACGACCACGACGAGACCGCTGAGCAGCCAGGCCTGCCAGTCGCCGTCGGCGCCGGTGAGGCTGCCCAGGACGAAGATGATCGAGACCGGGACGGCGGCGATCACGACCGAGACGAGGGCCTTGATGGCGATGTACTGGCCGTCGCCCATCGGTGTCAGGCCCAGCTGGCGGCCCCAGCCCTGCATGCGCTCGACGGCCGCCATGCCGCCGATGCCCGTCGTGGCGGTGACCGCGCCGTACGCGGCCATCGAGACCATGATGTACATCGTCACGTTGCCGTTGCCGAAGCGCTCGTCGCCGAAGTCCTGGGCGGCGCCGAAGATGATGTAGAAGAACGCCGGCAGGATCGCGATGAAGAACATGCTGACGACGTCGCGGACCGTCCGCGTGAGCTCGAGTCGGGTGTAGGTGGTGTTCATCGGTCGATCTCCCCGGTGATCTGGAGGAAGGCGGCTTCGAGGGACCCGGAGCTGATCTCCAGGTCGTGGCCGTCGAGCTCGGTCAGCAGGACGCGGGCGACGGCATCGGAGTCGGTGGAGTGGACGGTGAGGCGTCCGCGGGACACCTCCGCGTCGAGCACCTCGGGTCGGGTCAGCAGATGGGCCACGGCGGCGTCGGCGTCGGGGACGCCCGCGCTCACCGTGCGGCCGCTGGCCTGCGCCCGGATGTCCGTGGTGCTGCCGTCGGCGACGACGCTGCCCCCGGCGACCATGACGATGCGCTGGGCGAACGCGTCCGCCTCCTCGAGGTAGTGCGTCGCGAACACGACGGTGCGGCCGGCGTCGGCGTCGGCGTACATGGTCTCCCAGAACGACTGCCGGGAGCCGACGTCCATGCCGGCCGTGGGTTCGTCGAGGACGATCAGGTCGGGGTCGGGGAGCAGCGCGAGGGCGTAGCGGAGGCGCTGCTGCTCACCGCCGGAGCACTTGGAGACCTTGCGGGAGGCGATGCCGACCAGATCGGCCCGCTCCAGCACCTCCTCGATGCCGGCATGCGTCTCGAAGGTGGAGGCGATCATCTGCACGGTCTCGCGCACCGAGAGGTCGCGGAGCAGACCGCCGGTCTGCAGCACGGCGGAGACCCGACCGGCGGCGACCGCGGCGCGAGGGTGCTGACCGTAGACCTGGACGGACCCGCTCGTCGGGCTCGTGAGGCCGAGCACCATGTCGAGCGTGGTGGTCTTGCCGGCGCCGTTCGGGCCCAGGAACGCGACGATCTCGCCGGGTCGCACCGTCAGGTCGATCCCGTCGACGGCGGTGACGGCGGCGGAGCCGGGCGAGGAGAAGCGCTTGACGACGCCCTCCAGCGCGATGGCGGGGGTGAGGCTCTGGTTCATGCCCCCATCGTCGCGATCCCCGGGGGTGGCGACCATGGGGCGATGTCACGAGTCGCGGATGACACATGTCATCGGTCGCGAGGTGCTGGACTCACCCGAGGGTGAAGACCTCGAACCCGACCCCGTGCTCGGTGCCCAGGCGCTCGCCGGTCGGGTGCGACATCCCGGCCAGGAAAGTCGCCGCGTCGAAGTCCTCCCAGCCGAGTCCGTCGATGTAGGCACGGTGCGCCTCGAGCGAGGCCACACCACGCTCGAACGTGGCGCTGGTGTCGACGCCGTGGGTCGCATCGGGGGAGGAGGCGGCCCAGACCTCACGCACCCCGCCCCATGGCTGCAGGGCATCGTCCCCCGAGAGCTGCTCGGGGAAGATCCAGCGGTTGCCCGCGTCCTGGGCGGCGTGGAGCGCCGCGCGCCCCACCACGACGTGGTCGGACTGGTTCGGGGTGCTGCCGCCCCAGGTCTCCCGGAAGTTGAGGGTGATGACCACGTCCGGGCGGTGCCGCCGGACCTGCTCGGCGATGACGCGCCGCAGGGGGACCCCACCTTCCACGACGCCGTCGGGCAGGCCCAGGAACTCCACCTCGTCGACGCCGACGATCCGAGCGGACTCGATCTGCTCGCCGATGCGCACCTCGCGACACTCCTCAGGCGGCAGCCCGTCGATGCCGGCCTCGCCGCTGGTGACCATGCAGTAGACCACCGTCTTGCCCTGGTCCGTCCACCGCGCGACGGCGGCGGCCGCGCCGAACTCGACGTCGTCCGGGTGCGCGACGACCACCAGGGCGCGGTCCCAGTTCTCGGTGACGTGCTCGAGAGGCTCGCTCATGGCCGCCAGACTATGCCCTGCAGTACGGTCCGAGGATGAGCGAGAACGAGTGGCCCACCAAGGGCCCGGCGTCGTACTTCCCGTCCATCGAGCGCACGTACGGCGAGAGCATCGACCACTGGATGCAGGTCATCGCGTCGGTCGAGGGGGAGAAGCACGGCGAGACGGTGGCTCGACTCAAGGCCGACCACGGCCTCGGCCACGGACACGCGAACGCCCTGGTGGCCTGGTACCGCTCGCAGCACGCGGTCTGAGCCGTCGATAGGCTGTCGCCACCTCGGGGCGGTAGCTCAGCCGGTCAGAGCAGCGGACTCATAATCCGTCGGTCGTGGGTTCAAGCCCCACCCGCCCCACCACGAACGCAGGCTCACGCCCTGGAGCAAGCGGGCGGGGCTCGACGGCGCGGCCCCTCGTCCTGGTGCGCCTCGGCGTCGTGCGCGAGACTGACCCGCATGACTCGCGCCGTGATCGCCGACCTCGACGGGACGCTCGTCGACGTCCGGGAGATCCTGCACCACGTCTCCGGCGAGGAACGGGACTTCCACGCCTTCCACTCGGCCTCCGCCGACTCGCCCGCGAACGAGGAAGTGGCCGCCGCCGTCCGACAGGCGGCGGAGGACGGTCTCGCGGTCCTGGTGGTCACCTCGCGCGAGTTCATCTGGCGCGATCTGACTCTCGACTGGCTCGCCGTCCACGACGTCCCGTACGACCAGCTGGTGATGCGGGTGGTCGGCGACTACCGACCCGACCACGTCGTCAAGGCGGAGATGCTCGACCAGCTGGAGTCCGAGGGCTACACGGTCGAGCAGGCGTGGGAGGACAGCGAAGACATCGTCGAGCTGTGGCGATCCAGGGACATCGAGGTGCACGTCCCCGCTGTGTGAGTGGTCAGAGACCGAACTGCGCCCGCTGGTCCTCGGGCACGAGCTCCACGAACTCGGGGTGGTCGCTGATGACCTTGGGGATGAACGGGCAGTACGGAAGCACCGTCCCGCCGCGTTCGCCGATGGCGCGCAGGGCACCGACGACGAGCTCGGAGCCGATGCCGCGGCCGCCGAACTGGTCCAGGACCCGGGTGTGGGGGAGCGCGTACTCGCCCTCGTGCTCGCGGTAGTCGACCCAGCCGGCGAGTGCGCCGTCGACCGTGATCTCGAAGCGTGAGGCGTCGGGATGATCGGTGATCGTGGTCGTCATGGCGCCATGCTCCCACGCGGGGCGGGAGGCAGCGAGGTGGAACCGCTGGTTCTCCTGGGGCTCGTGAGGCTAGGATGGGTCCAGCACGGCACGATGGCGCCGGCGCCCAGAGGTGAGAGACGCAGGGGAAGGCGGATTCTCGACCTAGGAGGCACCGATGAGCATCCCCACCCGTGGAGTTCTCTATGTCCACTCCGCGCCCTCAGCGCTGTGCCCGCACGTCGAGTGGGCCGCGAGCGGTGTGCTCGGGACGAGCGTCGACGTCGACTGGGTGGCGCAGCCCGCAGAGGTGGGCACGTACCGCACCGAGCTCTCCTGGCACGCGCCTGTGGGGTCCGCCGCGGCGCTCGCCTCCGCGCTGCGTGGCTGGGAGCGACTGCGCTTCGAGGTGACGCAGGAGCCGACGTCGGCGGCAGAAGGGGCGCGGTACTCCTACACACCCTCCCTCGGGATCTTCCACGCCCTCACCGGCCTGCACGGCGACGTCCTCATCCCCGAGGACCGGATCAAGGCCTTCCGGGTGAAGGCCGCGCTGGGTGAGGTGACGATGGACGAGGCGCTCGACGGACTCCTGGGCGTCGCGTGGGACGCCGAGCTCGAGCCGTTCCGGCACGCCGGTGACGGCGCGCCGGTGCGCTGGCTGCACCAGGTGATCTGACCGGGGTCTCAGCCGATCGTCACGGACTTCGGCTCGGTGGCCGTGTCGCTCGAGCGGTGCAGCATGCGGAACTCACGCTCGCCCGTGCGCGAGGTGTACACCTGTGTCTGGTAGGCCCCGCCGCCGGAGGTGATGGCCGTGACCGGGAAGTCCTCCCACTCACCGCCCTCCACGCGGACCTGGACCTGCAGGACCTCGCCGTCGCCCAGGTCGGGGAACTCACCGGAGAGCGCGAACCGCTGGCCGGGAGCGACCTGGTCGCTCTCGACCTCGAACGTCGGCTCGTTGCTCTCCTCCTCGGGCTCCTCCGTGGGCTCCGGACTGGCGGACGCCGAGGCGGTGGGGGTCGGTTCAGGGCTCGGGGCGGCGATGGGCGGCAGCTCCACGCCACCGATGCCGGTGGCAGCCACGAGAGCTGCCCCGCCGAGGCCCAGGGCGACGCCGATGAGCGCGCCGATGACGATGAAGATGCTCGCGATCTTGGACATCGCGCTGGTGCGCTGGGACGTCCGCGTCTCGGTGGCGGGGGCCGGATGGTGCAGCGTCGTGGCGACGCGACGCGGTCCCGTGCTGCCATCGGGGTCGGTGACGGCCCGGACGGCGTCGTCGACCGTCTCGAGGCCGTTGACCGTCTCGTCGGCGAGGTAGACGTCGTGTCGTCGGCCGAGCTCGTCGGCCACCTCGACGAGCGCCAACGAGTCCACGCCCAGGTCCTCCAGGCGCGCCTGATCGGTGACGTCCTCGGGCGAGCAGCCGACGACGGCGACCAGGATGTCGGTCAGGTCGGACCGGACGGAGGCTGCGGAGGACACGCGGGCAGTCTACCGAGTCACGCCGACGCGCCGTGCCACGCCGCCTCACCGGACGTACATCCCCCCGACTGGTGCTCGATGAGCCCGGCGACGCCCTAGGCTGGGACGATGACGAGCCGTGACGACCTCCAGTACGTCGAGATCCACGGCTACCGGCGGGCCTATCGGAAGGCGGGCTCCGGCCCCGCGCTGCTGTTGCTGCACGGCCTCGGGTGCGACTCCTCCACGTGGGACCGGGTGATCGCACCGCTCGCCGAGCACTTCACCGTCATCGCACCCGACCTGCTGGGCCACGGCGCCTCAGACAAGCCCGACGCCGACTACTCCCTCGGCGGCTACGCCAACGGGATGCGGGACCTGCTGACCATCCTCGGGGTCGAGAAGGTCACCGTGGTGGGCCACAGCCTGGGTGGCGGCGTCGCCATGCAGTTCGCGTACCAGTACCCCGACCGCACGGAGCGCATCGTGCTCCTCTCCACCGGGGGGCTCGGTCGGGAGGTCACCGCCCTCATCAGGATGCTCACGGTCCCTGGCAGTGGTTCCGCCATCTCGCTCGCGACGCTCAAGCCGTGGCGCTCCCTCGTCACCTCTGCGATGCGAGGGCTCGCCCGCAGCGGTCTGACGGGGACGCGCGACCTCGAGGAGGTGGCCCGGATCTATGAGTCCATGGCCGATCCGGCGACGCGCCGAGCCGTGCAGCGCGTGACGAGTCATGTCCTCGACTGGCGAGGCCAGTTCATCACGATGACCGATCGCACGTACTTGGCCACGATCGTCCCGGTCCTGGTGGTCTGGGGCGCCGACGACATGGTCATCCCGGTCTCGCACGCACAGGTCGCCCGGGATCAGGCGTGGTCGGACGTGCACGTCCTCGACCACGCGGGGCACTTCCCCCACAGGGACCGGCCGCGAGAGGTGGTCGACCTGCTGCTCGACTTCGTGCGCGAGAACGAGCCGGCCAGCTTCCGGCGCAGCACGTGGCGCGCGATGCTCCGCCGCGGAGCCGTCCCGGCCATCGACGTCGCGCCGACGACCGCCTCCACCGGCTGATCAGACCGGCTCGGGCCCCGGATCCTCCGTGGTGTGGCTCGTGAGCCGCCGTCGTCGGCGACCACGGTTGCCGCTGGCCCAGGCGCCGATCGAGACGGAGAGCCAGCCGATGACCACACCGCCGATGACGTCGGCGATGTAGTGCCAGCCGAAGTAGACGGTGGCGGTGATGGTGAGCAGGAAGAAGACCCAGGCGGCGATGCGCAGCATGAGCTTCTGACCCGTGCGGCCCATGAACAGTGCGGCGGTGAAGGTGACCGACGTGTGCAGCGAGGCGAATCCGGCCACGCCGTGGATCCGCTCGCTGGCCCACGGGTCGGTGAGCACGTCGACGCGTGCGCGGTACAGGGACTGCTGCAGGTCGGTGACGTTCGTGGTGCTGAGCTCGGTGAACAGCTGGGGCTGCCAGAAGGCTGGACCGACCGTCGGCAGCGCGTAGTACGACAGCGTGCCGAGCACCCAGTTCAGACCCAGCGCGGTGGCGTACCAGGCGCCGATCGACAGGTCCCGGTTGAGGACCAGGAAAGCGCCCAGCGTCACGGGGATGAGCGGCAGGTAGGCGATGTACGCGAAGGACAGGATCTGGGCGGTGACGTCGGTGCCCAGCCAGTCGTGCATGAGCAGCGCCGGGTTGTTGCCGAAGGCCATCCAGTGGTCCATGTCGACCAGCAGGTGGTCGAAGAGCTCGCCGTCACGGTAGACCGGCAGGTAGCTCTTGAGGTTCCGGTAGCTGACATAGCAGGCGTAGAACGTGATCAGTCCGGTCGCGATGTACCCGACGCGCTTGAGCGACCACTCCTCCTTGACCGCCTGGGCGATGCCCGCGGGCAGACGCCGGATGCCCGTGCGCTTGACCGCCGCCGGGACGATGCCGGCGGCGAAGAAGAGCAGCGCGAGCACCGGTAGCCGGACGTACGCCGGACCGAGGAATCCCTCGGGATCCTTCAGGGGGAGACCGAGCCACCAGGAGGAGCCGACGGCCGCCACGGTGATCGCCACGGCCATCACCACGGCGAACGTGTAGGGCCATCGACGCATGCGAGCCATCCTAGGGGGCGCCGACTGTGAGTTCGCTGAGACGGTCGGCGCCTCCCCGAGGCCGCGGGTCAGGCGTCTCCGCCTTCCTGCTCGACGCCGAGAGTGGCAGTCGGGTCGTCCACGCGAAGCCTCGTGAACGCGTCGCGGGCGACGGCCATGTCGATGAGCTCGCGATCGGCCAGGCTCTGCAGCACCGAGACCACGATGGACTCGGCATCGACCTGGAAGGTGCGGCGCGCGGCGGCGCGAGTGTCGGCGAAACCGAAGCCGTCGGTGCCGAGGGACTGCCAGTGACCGGGGACCCAGCGGGCCACCTGGTCGGGCACGGCCCGCATGTAGTCGCTCACTGCGACCGTCACCTCGGAGCGGTCCATGAGCCGCTGCGTGACCCACGGGACGCGGCGGTAGTCGCCGGGGTTGTTGAAGTTCCACTGCTCCGTCTCGATTGCCTCACGAGCGAGCTCGTTCCACGACGTGACGGACCAGACGTCGACCGCGACGTCGTACTCCTCGGCGAGGATCTTCTGGGCCTTCAGGGCCCACGGCAGAGCCACGCCGGAGGCGAGCACGCGGGAGTGGTGCTTCCCGGTCTCGGCGCGCCGGAAGACGTAGGCACCCTTGAGCAGGCCCTCGACATCGAGGTCCTCCGGCTCGGCGGGCTGCGCGAGTGGCTCGTTGTAGACCGTCATGTAGTAGATGACGTCCTCACCGTGCGGATGCTCGTCGGTGGAGCCGTACATGCGTTCCAGGCCGGCCTTGACGATGTGGGCGATCTCGAAGCCCCACGCCGGGTCGTAGTGGACGATCGCGGGGTTCGTCTGGGCGATGAGCGGTGAGTGACCGTCGGCGTGCTGCAGTCCCTCGCCGGTGAGCGTCGTGCGCCCCGCCGTGGCTCCGATGAGGAATCCGCGGGCGAGCTGGTCGGCCATCGCCCAGATCGAGTCGGCGGTCCGCTGGAAGCCGAACATCGAGTAGAAGATGTACATCGGGATCATCGGCTCGCCGTGGGTGGAGTACGCGCTCCCCGCCGCGGTGGCCGAGCCCATCGCGCCGGCCTCGCTGATGCCCTCGTGCAGCAGCTGGCCCTTCGTGGACTCCTTGTACGCGAGCAGGAGCTTGCGGTC
>JBQGDU010000215.1:0-2923 GCA_052039245.1 Aeromicrobium sp.
TAACGCTCTCATCGAGTCGTTCTGGTCGACCATGCAACGCGAGCTCCTCGACCGCCACCACTGGACCAGTCGCACCGAGCTTGCTGCGGCGATCTTCGAATGGATCGAGGGCTGGTACAACCCGCGCCGCCGACACACCTCCATCGGGAATCACTCCCCGGCAGAGTTCGAAGCCCTTCCCACCACCGCCATCCAGGCGGCATGATCACCCAAAGAAAACTATCCGGGAAACCGGGTCAGGCTCCCAGGCCCCCTTGAAGGTGCTCTACCTGGCCTGCCTCGAACGACAACACAACCGGCCGAACCCGACCGGCCAGATCAACAGCTGGAAATCCATCCTGAACACCCTCGCCATGACCTACGGCGAGCGACTCGAGATCAACTAGCCATGATCACTTACACAGAAAACTGACAGGCCCGAGTGTGGGCACAGCCAAACATGACGAAAGAACCGAACCCCCGGCCCGACTGAAATCTCAGTCAGAACCGGGAGTTCGAGTGTGGCGGTGGCGGTGGGATTTGAACCCACGGTGGGTTTGACCCCACACATCATTTCGAGTGATGCACCTTCGGCCGCTCGGACACGCCACCGCGGGGAACCATACCGGACGGTCCGGCGCAGCTCGAATCAGGCTGCGGCCCGCTCCCGAGCGACACCTCGGGCCTTGACCGCCTTCACGAAGCCGTCGCCGATCTCCCAGGCCACCACCGCCACGATGCCGACGGACGCGCCGACGCCGATGTTGCGCTCCACCTCCGCCGTCATCCCGACCGCCTGCACGAACAGGTCCGAGAGCAGCATCTGCTGCAGCAGCAGGTAGACCACCGGGACGAGGAACGCCAGGGACAGCACGGCATTGACGACGGCCAGACCGATCGTCCACTCGCCCCTGACGTAGAGCACGAGCTCGAAGACCGCGCTCAGCACGAGCACGCCGATCAGCAGCGGCAGCCACGACGACCAGAGCTCCGGCGCCAGCGCTGGACCGGACTCGCCGTCCGAGCGCACCCACCCAGCGAAGTGCTGCACGACCATCGCCACCACGAGGGCGAGGTAGAAGACGATCGACGCGATGGTGTCCGCGGCCGAGATCGAACGCTCCTTGGGGACCTCGGGCAGGGCGTCGACGGTCCACTCCGGCAGCTCGACGTCGAGGCCGAACCGGTCGATGAGCGCGAAGGCGAGCGTCGTCCAGAACGCGACGTGGACGGCCACCGAGAGGCCGGTGCCGATCATCTCGCCGAGGATCGTCCCGAACGGAGACCCGTCCACCACCTCGACGACACCGACGATGCCCATGACGACCACCGGCACGACCACCAGCAGACGGATCAACAGCCGCCACCACGTCAGGAAGTACCGCGGCCCGATGAGCACCTGGCGCATCCCGGTGTACTGCACGGCCAGCCGGTCGGGGTCGCCGAGCTCGGTCAGCACCTCACGTTCCGCCTGCTCCGCCGGCTGTCCGTGCTCGGCGCGCGCCTCGACCATGTCCTCGATCGACGAGCGCAGCTCACGTCCGATCTCCTCGCGCCGCGACGGTGACACGGTGCGCAGCGTCGCGTGGACGTAGCGATCGATGATGGTGCTCATGACGTCTCTCCTTCGGTGAGTCCGGCGATGGATCGGTGGACGGCGCGGACGTCCTCGAGCAGGAGCCCGAGCACTCGCTCGCCCTCGGCACTGGTCCGGTAGACCTTGCGCGGCCGCGCCTGCTCGGTGTTCCACTCGCTCGTCAGGAGACCTTGGTCCTCCAGACGACGCAGCAGCGGGTAGAGCGTGTTGGCATCGACGCCGAAGCCGGCGTCGGCCAGCGTCTGCAGGAGCCCGTAGCCGTGCCCCGGCTCGCGCAGCGCGCTCAGGCTGGCCACCACCACGGTCCCGCGGCGCAGCTCCTGCAGGTGCGTCTTGACGACCTCGTCCCTGTCCATGCTCCATACATTACTGTGTGTGACACAGTAATGTCCACTGCACGTTGTAGGGCGACCCCGGATGGCAGGATGACGACGTGTCCAGCAGCAGCACCCGGCCGGGCCTCGACGAGCTCGCGGACCGCGCGGCGACGCTCGTCGGCGGACATCGGCGCATCGTCATCGGCGTGGCCGGCGCACCAGGCTCCGGCAAGTCCTCCCTCGCCCGCCGCCTGGTGCGACGCCTCGACGCCCGGGGCGTCCCCGCCGTCGGGGTGCCGATGGACGGCTTCCACCTCGCCGACGCAGTCCTCACCGACCGCGGCCTGCTCGAGCGCAAGGGCGCGCTGGAGACCTTCGACGGCCACGGCTACCTCGCCCTGCTGCGCCGACTGCTCGCCGAGACCGATCACGACGTGCTCGCCCCGGGCTTCGAACGGACCCTCGACCAGCCGCTCGCCGGAGCCGTCGTCGTGCCCCCGACGACCCGGATCGTGGTCACCGAGGGCAACTACCTGCTCGATGCCACCGATCCCTGGCCCGTCGCCCGCTCCCTCATGGCGGAGGTCTGGTTCGTCGACCTCGACGACGACCGGCGTCGGGCTCGCCTCGTGGACCGGCACGTCAAGCACGGTCGCACGCGAGAGGCGGCGCAGGCCTGGATGGACGAGGTCGATGAGCCGAACGCGCGCCGCGTGATCGAGCAGCAGGCGGAGGCGGACCTCCTCGTGAGGACGTAGGCCTGGCCGCTGGTCTCGATGCGCCGTGAGGAGCTCCTCCGGTCTCCGCTCGCTGCGGTCGCGGGAGGCGCTCCCGAACCGCGAGACATCGACCGGACCGCCCGCGCTGCCACTCGACGTCATCTCAGGGCCGTGGCCTCGATACGCCGTCGCCGGCTCGTTCCGCCCCCACTTCGTGGGAGGTGCCCCCAGCAGCGACGGCCACTCGACCACCGAGGGGTGCGGCAAGAAGACGCCGCACCGCTGCGCCACCACCGAGAGGGACGGCGAGC
>JBQGDU010000216.1:0-4184 GCA_052039245.1 Aeromicrobium sp.
CCGAGCAGTACGACGACATGCGCAACCATCCGGTCACGGGTGAGGCGATGACCTACGTCATGGGGGTGGTCGGCCAGCCGTCGATCCCGGGCACCTCGACGCTGGGGGAGGTGGAGGGCGGGTACACCGTCGAGATCGACACCAATCCGATCATCCCGGGCGTCCAGGGAGGCGAGGTCACCGTCAACCTGCCGAGCGGCAACATCTCCGACTTCGACACCCGGTGGGGTCTCATCGAGGACGACACGCTGCCGGTCTTCATCGATCTGGTGGAGAACGACCCGGACCAGGTGGAGGACATCCTCAACGAGTCGGTACGGGACCGGATCGATGAGAACCGTCTCGACCAGCGCTGGCCGGCCATCCTCGACTCGCTCGTGGACGGGAAGTTCCGCCTGTGGTGACCCGTTGTCGACCACCGATGATCCTCGCCCTGATCGTGCTCCTGACAGGATGTGTCACCGTGACCGAGAACAAGCCTTCCGAGACCGCGGCCGAGCCCACGGCACGCAGCGAGGTCGACGGTGTGGAGACCTGGGATCTCACCGGTGAGCCGAGTGCCGAGGCGTTCGGCATCACCGAGGATCGCCTCGCGGCCACCTACCAGACCGACGAGCCGCGCGAGATCGTGCTGGAGCTGGCCGGAGGGGAGTCGTTGCGCTTCGAGGCGCCGGTGATCTCCTTCACCCGCGCCCGTGGTGCCGACGGCGACAACTTCACCGTCGGCGCCCGCGGCGCCACGGTCGATCCCGACGTCCTGGATTCCCAGCTGCGTGGCATCGTCGAGCAGCTGGGCAGCTCACCGGACGTCGTCGACGAGTTCTCCGAGGAGGTGGCCGATGCTCCCGAGGACCAGACCGAGCGGGTCCGGTTCTCCTCGCCGGAGTCAACCTACGGCGACCTGACCATCAACGTCGCGGCGAACCTGGCGCCGATCGCCGGCGCCGGGCGCTTCATCGTCGGCGGCGCCTGGGGATCTTCGACCCCTTGAGGCGTCGGGCCGGAGGCACCCCGCGGTCCGTCCTGACATGCCAGGGGTCTGCCTGTCCGTCGACGCCGTCGGCGGACAGGTCGGTCAACCAGCCAGCCAGTCCGCGCAACGACGCTCGTCGGCACGCGGTGAGTCCGCGAGAGTCGGTCCGGCGTTGAACTTGGTGATCTTCGGCACGCGGGAGCCGTCGCTGTCCTGGACGTCGTCCAGGAAGTAGTTGAGGACCTGGGACTCGACGGGATCGCCGTCCCGACTCGCCTTGCTGTAGTCCACGCACGCGACGATGCGGTCGTCGAACTCGACCGACTCGCTCAGCCTGACCCGGACCGCTCCACTCAGGCCGGCCGTCTCGTCGCCGTCGATCAGGCGGGCGCGTGCCTCCACGATGGCGAGGCCGGCGTCGTTGCCGGGTTGGAAGAGCCCTGAGACCAGGTCCGGGCGTGGCGTCGAGCCCTCGGCCCGCCCGAGCTGCACGAGCACGAACGCGTGCTGCACCGTCTCCACCGCTTCCCTGGGGACATCGGCGTCGACGTTCCACGTCACGCGAGCGCTCGAGGGGCCACGAGGATCGATCTCCGCCAGCGCCTCGGCGCGAGTGGTCTCGTCGTCGAAGGACTGCTCGGTTCCGCTCGAGGACTCGCTCGCCGACGGTGCCGAGGGCGTCGACGTGTCCGTCCGGTCACAGGCGCCGAGGACGAACGTCAGGATGCACCCGGCGGCGATGATCGGGAACAGGTGCCGCACTGGTCTCAGTTCCTGCCAATCTCGTCGTGCTCGAGATCGTACGGGTTGTTGATGAGCACGCCCGGCAGGTCGGGGACGTCGTCCCGTTCGCCGTCGTAGCGCTCGGAGTCCCGGTCGTGGACCTCGTCCTCGCTCAGACCGTAGTCGCTCCAGTAGTCGTAGTTCTCTCCGTAGAGGTACTCGCGAGCCCGGTGGGAGTTGCCCACGCTGTTCGGGTCCTCGCGGTCGAGGTCGACTGCTGTCCCCTCCAGCTCGGTGTTGTACGTCCCGTACTCGCTGTCGGCGTCCACGTGGATCGAGTTCCGCGCGTTCCAGTCGTCGAAGATCGCGTCACTCATCCTGCCGAGGGCGCTGAGGTCGCGGTCGGTGCCAGCGATCTCGTTGAGGGGGCGCAGCGTGCCGTCGGCGGCGTAGAGGCCCTCGAACCGAGGATCGTCGGCGTACTGTCCGGCCATGATGGTCGCGAAGCGATGGTCTCGAGTGCGGTCCGCGTCCTGGCGTGCGGTCTGCAGAGCGGCTTCCCGCTCCTCGGGCTTGATCTCGCTGTAGTCCGGGACGTCGTTCTCCTGGAAGACCTCGTCGAGGATCGGTCCGGAGATGGCGGCGTGACCCGCGCTGAGCCATGGGCCGGCCCCGGGGATGAGCCCGAGCGCCCTGCCGCCGAGGCTGTTGACCACTCCGGCGGCCGTACGGTTGGCGTTGATCTCCCGGTTCTCCGCGATGACCCGGGCGGTGTCCTCGTCGTACTCGTCTTCCTGCTGGTCACGCAACCAGTCCAGGGTGGACGTCTCGACCCTCCCGTCGGCCCGTCCGGCCCACTGCAGGGCCTGCCGGAGGTCTCCGGCGTCGTCGCCCGCCAGTGCCTCGCTGACCAGGCCATCGCCATAAGCCTTCAAGGCACCGTTGAAGCGGACGGCGTCCTCGTCGCCGGTCCCCGCGATGAAGGATAGGAAGGACCGGGAGTCGTCGGCCGTCAGGCCGATCTGGGGACCGACGGGTCGGCCTAAGGGGTCAAGACCGTTGGGGTCGACGTTGTTGGCGTTGACGTGCTGGTTGCCGAAGGTGTCGTGCCAGCGGATCCCGGTGTCGACGACGGCGTCGGACATCGCCTCGCCCATGCGCTCGTTCCACGCGCTGGGATCGGCTGCGACGTCGCCGAAGATGGCCATGGCAGCGGCGGCCTGGCGCTCGGTGTTCCCGCTGCCGGAGTCCGGATCGCGATCAGTTCCCGCCGCCACGAGGTTGACCGCGCCGTCGGCGTCGTCCCAGTTCATGGAGAGCAACGCGCGACGATTCTCCTCGCCCATCAGGAACTGCGACGACCCGTCCTCGCTGCGTGCAGCGACATCCAAGAGGTCGCTCATGGGTCCGTCGTTGAAGACCGATCCGTCGACCCGCGTGTCGAGCTCGGGGTCCCCGTCGCCGAACTGGTTGTGGATCTGGTCCCAGTAACCCTCGCCGGACTCCGTGATGGCGTTGAGATCCTGCTTCGCCGTGATCGCCTGCTCAGCGAGCGCGTTGCTGAAGGAGGTGCCCGGTTCGACGTCGTCGGACGCGCTCGACAACAGATCTGCCCAGCCCTTGAACTGCTCGTAGCCGTCGATGGAGCTGAAGTTCTGGGGGAACAAATCGGGGTGGTCGGCATCCGCGAGCGGACCGGAGTTCTCCGGCGAGTACTCCGTGCCGTAGCGGGTTCCCTGCAGTCCCTCGTGCCCGATGCGGCCGTTGACGAGGTCCTGGATCGCCTCCGGCATGTGGTTGGGGTAGACCACCAGCTCGTGGTGCGGCGGTCCGGACGGCACGGCGACCCCGGCGTCAGGGTGGTGGACGTCAGGGTTGCTGTAGTTGAGGATGGCGTCCGCGACCGGTGAGATGGCCTGCTGGGTGAGGCGGTCGACGTCCGCCGGGGGACCCGCGTACGCGGCGCTCGCACGGGCAGCAGACGGGAGAGCCGCGAGCGTGGCGGCACCGGCGGTGTTCGTCCAGGTCTCGATGTAGGAGGCCTGCGCAGCGGTGAGCTCGCCGCCGTCGTCGGCGATGGAGGAGTTGATGGCTTCCAGGCGCTCGGTGGCGGCCTGGATCTGTTCGTAGTTCTCCGCGCTGGGGTCGGCGTCCACGGCCTCGGAGGCCAGCTCGGCATCGAGCCGGGCCTGGGCGTTAACGAGTGCCTGCAGCTCCGGGCTGAGGGCCGGGTCTGCCATGAGAGGCACGATCTCGTCGGAGATCTGCGGATTCTGGGCGATGTACTGCTCCACCTCTTCCGCGCTCATCTGGGAGAAGTCGGGAATGGTGCCGTTGTTGATGCCGTTCTGCAGCGCCTGACGTCGTTCGTCGGGCGAGAGCGTGATGTCGGGCCACTGCGCGGCCGCGACGGAGAAGGGGATGAGTCCGGCGAGGACGAGCTCCTTGACGTTGGCGGGGGTGGGGCCCTGCTCGAACTTGGCGGCGA
>JBQGDU010000217.1:0-1770 GCA_052039245.1 Aeromicrobium sp.
CCAGCCCGTCCGGCCCCGGCACCGACCGGGCCCGGCTGCGGTCGAAGGAGGGCAGGTCCGAGCGGACCCGACCCCACCGTGACGTCGCCGTGAAGAGCTCGTGTCCGTCGTCAGCGCGGGCCGTGGCGCGCCGCAGCGACATCGAGGCGGAGTCGGATACCCGCTGGACCTCCCAGGTGATCGAGCGGTCGGTCGGCACCCCCTGGACGAACTCGGCCTGCAGGCCGAGCAGCTCCTGGCCCTCGTCGACGGTGCGGCCCCCGGCGACGACCGCCTGGGCGAGCAGCAGACCGCCGTAGACCCGGCCCGCCGGTTGCTGCTGGGCGGCTCCTGTCCAGCGCGTGAGATCCAGGCCGACTCGATCCAGGAGGTCGAGGTCGACCAGCTGCAGGAAGTCGTCGAGGGTCACCGCCGACACGGGGGGCGAGGGCTCGGTGGTGGTGCGCGAGGATCCGGTCATCGGTTCATCGTGCCGGAGGATTCGAACGCCGTCGAGATCAATCGGAATCTATTGATACTCATCAGTCATGAGTGACCGCTCCACAAAGTATTGGAGATTTGCGGCCTCCCCCGTGCAGGGTGTGTGTGACCCGGCACACGTCGGGCCGTCGAAGGAGGAACGATGAGAACCGCACTCACCAGGCTGGGAGCCGCTGCCGCGGCCGTGGCCCTCACCGCGTCGGGCTGTTCCGCGCCCGACGCGATCGGCGAGAACGGTCTGCCCCGGCAGCTGGTCTGGAGCACGTACGGCACCGGCACCTCGACCTACGCCGACGTGGCCGCGGTGGCCAACGCGATCACCACCGACCTGGGCACACCGATGCGGGTCATCACCTCCGACACCGCGATCGGCCGGCTCGCACCACTGCGCGAGGGCCCGGCCCAGTTCGCCCGGACCGGCGACGAGTACATCTTCTCCTTCGAGGGCGACGAGGACTTCACCACCGAGCGCTGGGGTCCGCAGGACGTGCGCGTCGCCTGGGCACCGGTGGCGCCCCACGGACTGATGGTCCGCGACGACTCCGACATCGAGACCTTCGAGGACCTGCGCGGCAGCAACTTCCCGCACGTCACCGCCAACCCGTCGGTCAACAACAAGCTCGAGGCGTTCCTCGCCTACGGCGGCCTGACCACCGACGACGTGAACCTGATCGAGGTCAGCTACGGCGACCAGCCCGGCGCCCTGCAGTCCGGCCAGCTCGACGTGCTCTTCCAGCAGGTCTACGGCTCCTCCCTCTACGAGCTCGAGGCCGCGTTCGACGTGCGGTGGCTCAGCATGGACGACGACTCCCCCGAGGCTGTGGAGCGTCTGCTCGACGTCGCCCCCTCGGTCGAGATCGGCGAGTTCGGCGGTGCTCCCGGACAGGAGGAGGGCGAGACCGACCTCGCCATGAGCTACGCCGTCCCGGTCGTGACCTACGCCGACACCGACGCGGACACCGTCTACCGGACCATCCGCGCGATCGTCGACACCTACGAGGGCTACGCCGAGACCACCGCCACCACCCCGGAGTGGTCGGTCGAGGAGGTGCTCCAGGCCCCCAAGCAGGTGCCCTTCCACGAGGGTCTCGTCCAGTTCCTCGAGGAAGAGGGGCTCTGGACCGAGGAGGCCGAGCGGCTCAACGAGGAGCTGCTCGCCCGCGGCGAGGCACTGCGGGAGCTGTGGCCGCAGGCCCTCGAGGCCGACGACCCCCGCGACGTCTGGGCCGATCTCAAGGCCGACGTCCCCCGACCCGAACCGATCCTGTCCGACGACCTCGCGGGCGGCAC
>JBQGDU010000218.1:0-10070 GCA_052039245.1 Aeromicrobium sp.
GAAGGACCGTCCCGACTACGCCGACGCTCCCCTCGGGCGCGTCGTCACCATCGACCGCGGTCGGTACACGCTCGCCGTCGACGGTCGTCCCGTCACCGCCATGAAGGCGCGCGCGCTCGGTCGTTCCGGCGTCGTCGTGGGCGACGAGGTGCGCGTGGTGGGCGACGTCAGCGGCGACGAGGGCTCTCTCGCCCGCATCGTGGAAGTGATCGAGCGACGTACCGTCCTGCGACGCACGGCCGACGACGACGACCCGATCGAGCGCGTGATCGTCGCCAACGCCGACCAGCTCGTGGTGGTGGCTGCGCTCGCCGACCCGCCGCCGCGTCCTGGTCTCATCGACCGCTGCCTGGTGGCCGCGTTCGACGCGGGCATGGACCCACTGGTCGTGCTCACCAAGGCCGACCTGCAGTCCCCCCGGGAGATGCTGGACCTCCTGGAGCCGCTCGACGTCCGGACCGTGGTCACCGAACGCGGCGCCGACCTCGCGCCCGTCCGCTCCGCGCTCGCGGACCGCACGAGCGTCCTCATCGGCCACAGCGGTGTCGGCAAGTCCACCCTCGTGAACGCGCTCGTGCCCGATGCTGATCGCAGCACCAGCCACGTCAACGAGGTCACGGGACGCGGCCGGCACACATCCACGTCGGCCATGGCGCTGGAGCTGCCCGACGGCGGTTGGATCATCGACACACCGGGCTTCCGCTCGTTCGGACTCGCGCACGTGGAGCGCGACGACGTCGTGCGGGCCTTCCCGGACCTCGCCGAGCTGGCGCTCAGCTGTCCCCGAGGGTGCACCCATGCCGCCACCGAGCCGGAGTGCGTGTGGGACGAGGCCGTGGTCGATGGTCGGCTCGGGGCCGCCCGCGTCGAGTCGGTCCGCCGCATCCTCCTCGCGCTCGACTCCGTGGGCTACTGAGACAGGGTCTAGCGGGTCGCTCCGGGCTCGGCCAGCACCCGCCAGATCCACTCCGCCGCGGTCTGCACGTCGGGGCGCGGATCGTGGGCGAGCCACTCCCCCAGCACGGCGATGACCGAACCGGCGAGGCCCGCAGCGGCGACGCGCACGGGCATGCCCTCGAAGACGCCGCTGCCGGACTGCTCGATGCCCTCGGCCGCCAGCTCGGCCACCCTGGCCTGCAGTCGAGCCACGGCGAGAGGAGATCCGTGGTCCCCGAACACCCGGGCGTACGCCGTCGCGTGCTCGTCGAAGTGCCGCAGGTACTGCAGGAGGGCCGTCGGCGGCTCCGAACCCAGCTCGGTCGGCAGGTCGGGCAGGGTCGCTCGGTCCTGGGTCATCGCGGCGTCGATGGCGTCGGCGAGGAGCGCATGACGGTCGGCGAAGTGCTGGTAGAAGGTGCTGCGGTTGACGTCGGCCCGGGCCACGAGGTCGGCCACCGTGATGTCGTCCAGGTCGCGCTCGGCCAGCAGCTCGAGCATGGCGACCTGGAGCTGGCGGCGACTCCGAGCGACACGACGATCCATGCGCGTCATGCTGCCATCTCGACCGGCGGAGGTCGAGCGAAAAACGTCACATGTCGGAATTCCGACATGTGACGTACGTTGGTGTCTGCCGAATCCTCAGCCACTCCCGTCGAGAGGACCCCCTGTGGCCCGCCTGCTGTTCCGCCTCGGACAATCCGCCGCGCACCGCGCCTGGACCGTGATCGCCGCCTGGATCGCGATCGTCGCGCTCGCCGGTGGCGCATTCGTCACGTTCGGCGGGACCCTCGCCACCACCTTCTCCATCCCCGGCACCGAGACGACTCGGGTGACCGATCGCATCGTCGATGAGATGGGCGAGGCCACCGGGGCGACCGGGACGGTGGTCTTCGCCTCCGACGAGGAGCTCAACAGCACTCAGCGCGAGCAGATCACCGACCTCGTGGGCTCGATCGCGCAGATCGACGGCGTCGACACCGTCGTCGACCCGTTCGACACCCAGTCCGAGCAGACCGAGCAGGAGCAGCAGCTCGCGGACGGACGTGAGCAGCTCGAGGCCGCCCAGCAGGAGATCGCGGACAGCGCCGAGGAGCTCGCGGCGGGCCGGGCCCAGCTCGAGGGTGCGCTCCAGCAGGCCGAGCAGGCCGGGCCCGAGGCCGTGGCCCAGCTGGAGAGCCAACGTGAGGAGCTCGACGCCGGCGAGGAGGAGCTCGAGGCCGGCCGCAGCTAGCTGCAGGCCCAGGAGCGTCAGCTCGACGCCGGGGAGCGCCTCCTCGACGCCGCCAGCGGAGTCCGGACCGTCTCCACCGACGGCGCCTCCGCACTCGCCACCGTCGTGTTCGACGAGGACACCTTCAACCTGCCCGAGGAGACCCGGCTCGACGTCGTCGACGCACTCGAGGCGGCCTCCATCGACGGGGTGGACATCGAGTGGTCCTCCGAGCTCAGCGCCTCGGTCGAGGGACTGGTCGGCCCCGCCGAGATCATCGGACTCGCCGTGGCAGCCATCGCCCTGCTCGTGATGTTCCGCGCGATCACCCCCGCCGTCGCTCCCCTGGTCTCTTCGCTGATCGGTGTCGCCGCGAGCGTCGCTGGGGCCATGGCGTTCTCGGGGGCCGTGGAGATGTCCAGCGTGACCCCCGTGCTCGGCATCATGCTGGGCCTCGCCGTGGGCATCGACTACTCGTTGTTCATCCTCAACCGGCACCGCCGGCAACGACGCGAGGGCGTCGAGCAACGACAGTCGATCGGCCTGGCCAACGGCACGGCAGGCAACGCCGTGGTGTTCGCCGGCAGCACCGTGATCATCGCCCTGCTGGCCCTCAACATCACCGGCATCTCCTTCCTCGGCGTGATGGGCACCGTGGGTGCGGCCTCGGTGCTCGTCGCGGTCCTGTGCGCGGTCACCCTGACCCCGGCACTCGCGGCCCTGCTCGGCGACCGGATCCTCGGGCGGGGGCATCGCACCCACGAGCACCGGCCGGCGCCGAAGGCCCGCCCGATGCGCACCTCGACCGCCGTCGTCGGCACCGTGATCGGCGTCGCGGCGCTGCTCGTCCTCGCCATCCCGACGCTCGACATGCGTCTCGGACTGCCCGTCGGCTCCTCGGAGCCGGAGGACTCGACGGCCTACCGCGCGTACAGCCTCACCGCGGAGGAGTTCGGAGCCGGCATGACCGGCCCCATCGTGGTCACCACGGCTCTCCCGAGCTCGCTCGCCGAGGACGAGGTCCCCCGCATGCAGGCCGACCTCGCGGAGCGGCTCGTGGAGCACGAGTTCGTGAGCGCCGTCGCGCCGGCCGGGAGCTCAGACGACCGCGACTTCCTGATCTTCCAGGTCGTCCCGGTGGACGGGCCCTCCAGCGAGTCCACCGAGGAGCTCGTGAAGGACCTGCGCGCCCAATCACCCTGGCAGGGCGACGTCGAGCTCGGCGTCGCCGGTGCGGCGAGCGGCAACATCGACATCTCCCAGATCCTCTCCGACGCCCTCCCGGTCTACCTCGCCGTCGTGGTCGGCCTGTCGCTGCTGATCATGATCGTGGTCTTCCGCTCGATCGCGGTCCCGGTGATCGCCACGGCCGGGTACGTGCTCTCGCTGCTGGCCGCGTTCGGCGCCATGGTCGCCATCTACCAGTGGGGGTGGCTGGGCTCGGTCTTCGGCGTGCACGACCCCGGCCCCCTGCTGAGCTTCGCACCGATCATCATCATGGGCATCCTGTTCGGGCTCGCGATGGACTACCAGCTGTTCCTCGTCTCCGGGATGCGCGAGGCATGGGTCCACGGCGTGCCTGCTCGGCAGGCGGTCATCGAGGGCCGTCGCGGCGGTGCCGTCGTCGTCACCGTGGCGGCGATCATCATGATCTCGGTCTTCGGCGGCTTCGTGTTCTCCCACCTCACGATGGCTCGCCCCCTGGGCTTCGGACTCGCCGTCGGCGTGCTGTTCGACGCCTTCGTCGTCCGCATGCTGCAGGTGCCGGCGACCATGGACTTCCTCGATGAGCGTGCCTGGTGGATCCCCGGCTGGCTGGACCGGATCCTGCCCGACGTCGACGTGGAGGGTGCTGCGCTCGAACGGTCCGCGCCGACGTCGTCCCCGTCCTGACCGGCCGGGCCGGGGTGGGTCCGTCGGTCGTCGCTACCCTGTGGGCCATGGCCCATTCCTGGAACGACGACGTGCGCCTCGCTCACGTCCTGGCCGACGTCGCGGACAACCTGTCGATGGACCGGTTCGGCGCGATCGACCTCGAGGTGGCCACCAAGCCGGACATGACCTACGTGACCGAGTCCGACCAGGCCGTCGAGGAGGCCATCCGCAAGCACCTGCGCACGGCTCGCACCCGCGACGACGTGCTCGGAGAGGAGCAGGGCGCCGCCGAGGGCACCTCCAGCGCGCACGAGCGTCGCTGGATCGTCGACCCGATCGACGGCACGTCCAACTTCGTCCGCGGCGTCCCCGTCTGGGCCACGCTCATCGCTCTCGAGGAGCAAGGCGAGATCGTGGTCGGGTGCGTGTCCGCGCCGGCTCTCGGCCGACGCTGGTGGGCCTCCAAGAGGGCCGGGGCCTTCACCGGCAAGTCCTTCATGCAGGCTCGGGAGATCCGCTGCTCGCAGGTCTCCGACCTCTCCGACGCCTCCTTCTCCTACAGCTCCGCGTCGAGCTGGGAGGAGATCGGTCAGGGCGCCGCGTTCGCCGCCCTCACCCGCCGCTGCTGGCGCACTCGCGGCTACGGCGACTTCTGGTCCTACATGCTGCTGGCCGAGGGTGCCGTCGACATCGCAGCGGAGCCGGAGCTCAAGGTGTGGGACATGGCCGCGCTCGACGTGATCGTCACCGAGGCCGGCGGCCGGTTCACGAGCCTCGCCGGCGAGCCCGGCCCATGGGGTGCCAACGCCCTCGCCACCAACGGCCGTCTCCACGAGGCCGCCATGGCGTACCTCGGCCACTTCCCCGACGACGGCGAGTCCGTTCCCGGGTGGACCGACGAGGACGAGGAGCCCTTCCGCGTCGCCGCGCGCGAGGACGCCGCAGCCGACCCGCCCAGCAACGTCCGCTCGTTCGACTTCGGGCGTCGCTCCCCCGAGGACGGCTCCTCGTAGGGGTCGTCCGCCGGATGTGATCTGTCCTACACTGCGGGCAACCCACCCACAGGAGGAGTCATGCGCGTCAGCGACGTCCTGTCGTCCAAGGGCAGCAACGAAGTCTTCACGATCGGGCCGCAGGCCTCGGTGCGAGAGCTCCTCGACGTCCTGGCCGAGCAGAACATCGGCGCGCTCGTCGTGAGCGAGGACGGCACCACGATGCTCGGCATCGTCTCCGAGCGCGACGTCGTCCGCAAGCTGCGCGACGTCGAGAACGCCCGCGACGCCAGCGTCGAGACCATCATGACCACGGACGTTCGACGCTGCCGTCCTGAGGACGAGTTCGCGTCCCTGATGATCACGATGACCGAGCACCGGGTCCGGCACGTCCCGGTGGTCGACGAGGACGACCGTGTCGTCGGCGTGCTCAGCATCGGCGACGCCGTCAAGCACCGGATGGATCAGCTGGAGTTCGAGCGCGATCAGCTCAACAGCTACGTCTCCGGGGGCTGAGGAGGGCGTACCCTCCTGCAGGTGACCCGCTTCCACCTGCCCGACGACGAGCTGCGCTGGCGCTTCAGCCGCTCGTCCGGTCCTGGTGGCCAGCACGTCAACACCAGCGACACCCGCGTCGAGGTGAGCTGGGACCTGTCGTCGACGACCGCGCTCGACCCGCGACAGGTCGAGCTGGCACGGGAGGCCTTGAGCTCCCGGCTGCGGGACGGCGTGCTGACCGTCGCGTCGTCGCAGTACCGCTCCCAGCACCGCAACCGCGAGAGCGCCCGCGTCCGGCTGGAGAGCCTGGTGGCACGCGCCCTGGAGCCACCACGACGACGACGCCCCACACGGGCCACGAGGGCCTCGCGGGAGCGTCGTCGGACTCAGGAGCAGAGACGATCCGCGGTCAAGCAGGACCGACGGACCGACTGGTCCTGATCAGCTCGCCGGCTCGGCCGGCTTGGTGGGGGCGCCGATGTCCGAAGGACCCTCGCCCGCGCCCTGGCCCGCCCCGTCCTCCTCGGATGAGTCGGATCCGGAGTCGTCGTCGGCCTGCGAGGCCGAGTCGGCTCCCTCGACGTCGCCGACCTGCGCGATGCCCTCCGACGACTCGTCGTCGGAACCGTCCCCCTCCTGGACACCCTCGGGCTGGTCCTCCGTGGGATGACCGGGCACGTCAGGGGCCTCGGAGCCGCCCGACTCCTCCGGGACGTCGGGGCCGGGAGGATCGTTCGGGACGCCTGCGTCCTCGGACTGGACCTCTTCGCCCGGACCGGTGCCTGACTCGCTCATGTGCAGCCTCTTCCTGTCGTCGACCGTCCGAGGTGGTCTCCCCCGGACGTCCCCATCGTGCGTCGGGAATCACGGACCCGCGACTCGAGACGACGGGCCGGCCGCGGCCCGTCCCGAGCACGCCCCCACTCGCTGCGCTCGCGGGAGGGACCCCCACGCTGCGCTCCGTGCCGAGCGGTACACCAGGCTCCTGCGCCAGGTGCGGATCAGTTGTCGCTGCGGGACTCCGCCGCGTGCTTGAACAGCTCGGAGAACGCCGGGACGTCGGAGACGAGATCGCTGATCGCCTCGGCCGTGAAGTGGATGGCCTCGATGGGCGTCGCCGCGACGACCGAGGCGCTGCGCAGCTGGCGGTTGAGCAGACCGATCTCACCGAGCACGCCGCCGGGCCCGACCTCGGCGATCTTCTCCCCGTGGCGACGGATGTCGACGGTGCCGTCGAGCAGGATGTACGCCTTGTCCGACGGCGTGGTCTCGAAGATGATCGACCAGCCCTCCGGCACACGGACACTCTGCCCCGCCTTCGCCAAGGTGGTGGCGTCCTTCTGGCTCAGACCAGTGAGCTCCGCGAGCCTCGCGACGAGCTCCTTGTCGACCTTGTCGGACTTGAATGCCATGGGATGGTCCTCTCTGGTCCCGAGACGGAATGTGGGCAACCGCTCGGGCGTGATCTTCCCACGTGCGTGCAAGGGTGTCCACGGACCGACGGTCGAGGTCGTACGGGTGTCGATCCCGACACCCGACGACCGCGCGGTCTACGATCGGCTCGTCCCCACGGAAGCGAGCCTCGATGACCCACGGTCGTGCGCGCGGTGCGCGTCTGCTCGGCCCGGCGGACCAGTCGCCCGGCCGACTTCGCGTGCGCATCCAGCTGTTGCTCACCAGTCTGCTGGTCGTCACGAACGTCATCGGCGCTGCCATCGTGCTCGTGCTGCGACTGTGGGTCCTGCCCGGCGGTCAGCCGAACCAGGCCTACTCCATCGCCCTCGCCATCGCCACTCCCGTCTACGTGGGGGTCGCGGTGCTCGTCGGAGCCGTCGTGGGCACGATCGTGTGCGTCCGCCCCCTGCGCTGGATGCTGCGCGGCGAGCACCCCACCGACGTCGAGCGCCGCACTGCCCTGCGTCTGTCGATCCGGTTGACCACGATCCAGGTGGTGCTGTGGACGGCCGCCGTCGTGCTCTTCACCGTGCTGTCCGCCGCGCTGCAGCCGGCTGCCACCCTGAGCGCCGGCCTCTCGGTCGCCATCGCGGGCACCGTCGTGTGCACGATCGCCTATCTCATCAGCGAGTACGCCTTCCGCCCCGTCATCGCGGCAGCGCTGACCGACGGCCCCCTGGAGAACGTCCACGGGACCGGCCTGCAGCGTCGGATGGTGGTGTTCTGGATGCTCGGCACCGCCGTGCCGATCCTGGGCATCGTCGCGACCTGCCTGGCGGCCGTGACCTGGCAGCCGATGACGGTCGGACGCGTCGTCCTCGTGGTCCTGAGCCTCACCGGCGTGATCCTCCTGTTCGGGCTGCTCGTCACCGTCCTGGACGCTCGTGCCGTCGTCGGCCCCGTCGCCGCGCTGCGCGAGGGCGTGGACCGCATCGGCCACGGCGACTACGACGTCGAGGTGCCCGTCGACGACAGCACCGAGCTCGGACTCCTGCAGGCCGGCTTCAACCAGATGGCCGAGGGCCTGCAGGAACGCGAGCGCATCCGCGACCTGTTCGGCCGGCACGTCGGTCAGGACGTCGCCCGCACCGCCACCGACGACTCGGTCGAGCTCGGCGGCGAGGCCAGCACGGTCTCGACCCTGATGATCGACCTCGTGGGCTCGACGACGTACGCCGCTCGTCGCGAGCCGACCGAGGTCGTCCAGGTGCTCAACCGATTCTTCGCCGTGGTCGTGGAGGAGGTCGATCGGCAGGAGGGTCTGGTCAACAAGTTCATGGGTGACGCGGTCCTGGCGATCTTCGGGGCACCTCGGCACCTGGACGACCACGCCGGCGCGAGCCTGCGCGCTGCCCGCGCCATCCAGGACCGGCTCGCCGAGGAGGTGCCGGAGATCCGCGCCGGCGTCGGCGTCTCGACCGGAGACGTCGTGGCGGGCAACGTCGGGCACGAGTCCCGCTTCGAGTACACCGTGATCGGTGACGCCGTGAACGCCGCAGCCCGCCTCACCGAGCTCGCCAAGGACGTCCCCGGCGGTGTCCTCGTGACGTGGCGGACCGTCGAGGAGGCGGGCGGGGACGAGTCCAGCGAGTGGGAGAACGCCGGCGAGAAGACGCTCCGCGGCCGCGAGGAGGCCACGTCGCTCGGACGGCTGGCGAATCCCGTGGACGCCAGCGTCCCGGCCGAGTCGGTCGAGACCTGAGCCGACCGTGGACTGCGGTGGCACCCTGCTCCGGCGGTGCCGTCAGCGGCTGAGCTCGCGCAGCCCCACTACGAGGCGCTCTCGCGGAGGGCACGGGCCTGCTCCACCCGCTCCGCGTCCTTCTCGGCCTGCTTCTCGATGCCTGCTGTGTCCCGCGGCGGCAGCAGGATGTCCTCCTCCGCAGCCATCCCGGCCTGGAGCTCGCGGGATCGCTCGACCTCGACGTCCAGCTCGGCACCGAGCAGCAGCGCGATGTTGGTGATCCACAGCCACAGCAGGAACACGATGACGCTCGCGAGCGAGCCGTAGGTCGCGTCGTAGTTCCCGGCCATGGAGACGTACAGGCCGAACAGGCCGGACGCGACGATCCACACGACGACGGCGAACGCCGCTCCGACGCTGATCCAGCGGAACCTCGGCTGCTGCACGTTCGGCGTCGCGTAGTAGAGGATCGCGACGATCGCCATGACGATCAGCAGCAGCACCGGCCACTTGGCGATGCCCCAGATCTGCACCGCCGTGTCCTCGAGTCCCACGACGTTGCCGACCCCGCGGGCCACCGGCCCGGTCAGGACGAGGGACATCGCCGTCAGGGCCACGAGGACCAGGACGACGAGGGTGACCAGCAGCATGAGGGGACGCAGCTTCCAGATCGGCCGTCCCTCGTCCACGCCGTAGATCCGGTTCATCGCCCTGCCGAACGCGCCGACGTAGCCCGACGCGGACCACAGGGCACCCGCGAGACCGATGAAGAGGCCGATGCCCGCGGCCTGGTTCTGCGTCATGGACTCGATGATCGGGCGGATCGTCTCCAGCGTCTCCGCGGGGACGAAGTCCTCACCGACCTCCAGGACGGCGTCCACCGTGCCCGGGCCCTGCCCGAAGACACCGAGCAGGGAGACGAGCGCGATGAGCGCCGGGAAGAGCGCGAGCACGGAGTAGTAGGTCAGCGAGGCGGCCAGGTCGGTCCCCTGGTCCCGGGAGAACTTGCTGAGGGCGCCGGTGAAGGCCATCTTCCAGGAACGCCGGGTGAGGTCGGTCGGTGAGTCGGGTTCCTCCTCGGTCCCCGTCTCGACATGCGGCTGGGTGGCGACACGCTCCGCCTGCCGGCGTCTCTGCCACACGGCGAGGTAGCCCGCGGAGGCGGCGGCCACCACCCAGGCGATGACGGTGGGCACCGGGTCACGTCGCGACGACATGGGACTCCCTCGAAGGCTCGACTGCTGCCTGCACTCTGTCAAAGCCCGGCCGGTGCCGCACGCTCGGCCCGCCGCGTGGTCGCGCCGGCGCCGCTCAGCGCTCGTGGATGGCGATGACCCTCGCGGGGAAGCCCGAGCCGCCGCGCGGCTTGGGCCACGACGCGATGACGACCCCGCCGGCCTCGGGGACGAGGTGGAGG